>NZ_OY775905.1:1532500-1618755 GCF_963675065.1 uncultured Draconibacterium sp.
AGGCCCTATCCCTTGTGGTGAATAACATGCGTTAATTTCCTCTTTATTTACTTCCCCGGCAAAAATTACCCGGTAAATGTTTTCCTTATTTTTATAAAAGCTATCAAAACTAAATTCATAGGTTACCCATGACAGAAGAATAATGGTACAAGCAAGACCAATACTTAAGCCAAGAACATTAAACACACTTATTTTTTTGTTTTTCAAAGCGTTTCTGTAAGCGGTTTTAAAGTTGTATCCAATCATTTTCGTTTGTTTTTAATTTTCACTCATAGCGTAAAGCCTCCACCGGATTCCTCGTTGCAGCCCGCCAACTTTGCCAACTCACTGTTAACAAGGCAATTCCCAGCGCCAGCAAACCGGCCAAAGCAAAAATCCACCAGCTTAGGTTGGTTCTATAGGCAAAGTTTTCGAGCCATTTGCTCATGGCGTAGTATGCAATGGGCGTGGCAATTACAAAGGCAATAACCACCCTTTTTACAAAGTCTTTGTTTAATAGCATCATTACTTCTGAAACTTTGGCGCCGTTTACTTTTCTGATACCAATTTCCTTGGTTCGCTTTTGCATGGCCAAAATTGAAAGAGCAAGCAAGCCCATGCAGGCGATCAGAATTCCAATGCCTGCAAATACATTTAAACTGGCAGTCAGGTTACTTTCCGATTCGTACATTTGGTTGAGTTGATCGTTTACAAAACTATATTCAAAAGGATATTCAGGCACAAATTTTTCCCACACTGTTTTTATTTGATCCGACACTGCCGGTACTCCGGGATTCATTCTTACAATAATTTCATTGTAGTAAAACGGATTCATATTAAAACACATGGGAGTTATTTCACTGTGCAGCGATTTGAAGTTGAAATTTTCCACAATGCCAACAATCGTACCTTCCTGGTAAGCATAAAATGTTTTACCTATAGGATTATCAATCCCCATCTCATCAGCCGCTTTTTGGTTGATCACATAGGCACATTTTCTTTGGGTGCCGTAATCAACCAGGTCGTTTTTGAAGTCGCGATTAAATCCACGCCCCTCCACCATTTTAACACCTAGCGTTTCAAAATAATCGTAATAAACCGAGTTCCATTGCATGCTAACAGTTTCTCCTTCAGGCATTCCATCACAACGAAAACCATCGGCTGATGTTTGTACATCCGACGGCGAAGAAAAAGCGAGTGTTGCATTTTTTATCCCCCGCAATTTTTTTAGTTCCTGTGCAAAAACATCAAATTTATTCCCGTTTAATCCGTCGTCAACCGACATATTCAAAGGAATGGTTATTAATTCCTCCCTGGCGAATCCCGGGCTGTGTTTTTCCAGAAAATGAACCTGTTTATAAAATAAAGTAGTTACCGCCAACAGCACCACACTGATGGTAAATTGTCCAACGATAAGGACATTTACCATTTTGGGTTGTTTGTGCAGCGATTGTTGATCTGCCTTAAAAATACGTACTGTTCTTTGTCTCGAAATTATTACGGCAGGAATAATCGAAGTTAAAATTGCAAAAACAAAAATTACTCCTGTCAAAAAGAGTAAAAGTGTAAAATCAAATTCTTTTACAGCTGGAAGGTATGAAAACCTGACTGTAAGAATAGAATTATACAGATAAACTAAAATTAGTGAAATCGCCACGCTTATTGAGATATAAGATAATATCTCGCGAATTTGATCGCCGAAAATAATTGATTTTGAGGCCCCGCAAACTTTTTTGACTCCCGTATTAATAGCTCGTTGCGATGCGGTTCCAATGTGGAGCAGAAAAAAATTTACTGCCGACATGGAAAGTATAATCAAGGCAACAATGGCCAAAAGATAAAGGTAACTTTTGTTTGCCTGCGGCACCGATTCCCAGCCGGTTTGCATTTCGGTGTGTAACTTTTTTAAGGGTTGTAACACCAGTTTTTCGGGATTTTCTTCCACATGTGTCGTTGGGTAATCTGATATTTTTGTTGAAATAGCTTCCTCATCAATCTGGTTTTCGGCCAGGATAAATGTATGAATGTCGGATGGATAATTCCATGAAGGTTCGATCCAAACCTGGGTTAGTTTTGAAATACTTTCCAGGGGTAAAAGGATATCGCCACGAAAATTGGAATTCCTCGGAAAATCACTAAAAACCCCCTGAACTGTAAATAATCTGTCTTTGCCGATTTTTATCTGTTCGCCCACCGGGTCCTTTTCACCAAAATATTTTTTGGCTGCACTTCCCGATAAAACAATAGAATTTGGCGAACTCAGACAATTTGCCGCATCGCCTTTTTCCAAAGGAAATGAAAACAGCGAGAAAAAGTTTGGATCGGCAAAAATGGTTCGATTCTCATTAAACATTTTATCTCCTGCAGTGAGCGCCAGGTAGCCCCAGTAAAAACTGGTGCGTGTAGCGTCCTTAATTTCCGGAAAACCTGATTTTAGGCTTTGCGCTAACGGCCCGTAAGTTGCTGCTCCCGACAATTCATTTTTATCATTTTGAGTTAAAACACGGTACACCCGACTGGAATTTTCATATTGAGAATCATAGGTAAATTCCTGATAAACATGGCCCAAAACAATAATTGCTACTGCCAAACCTATTGCCATCGACAAGATATTCAGCAGGTTCAATCTACTGTTTTTTCTGAATCCGCGCAGGATGATTTTTAGTGTTTTCATTTTTTTTGTCTTTTAGGTTTATTCATACCTCAGCGCCTCAACCGGATTTCGTGTAGCAGCCCTCCAACTTTGCCAACTCACCGTCAGTAAGGCAATACCCAACGCCAGTAACCCGGCCAGCGCAAAAATCCACCAACTTAAATTGGTTTTGTAGGCGAAGTTCTCGAGCCATTTGTGCATGGCATACCAGGCAATTGGGCAGGCAATTACAAAGGCTATGGCTACCCATTTTATAAAGTCTTTATTCAACATTGAAAGGATTTCCGAAACTTTTGCGCCATTTACTTTGCGTATGCCGATTTCTTTTACCCGGTTTTCTACCATATTTAATACCAGTCCCAAAAGGCCAAGGCAGCATAAAAATATGGCCAATCCCGCAATGATACTGATGGAAACTGCCAGCCTTTGTTCCCTTTGGTATTGCTGCGCTATTAAATCGTCGTAAAACTGATAATTGAAAGGATATTCAGGGAAAAACTCTTTCCACGATTTTTCGACAGAGGATAAAGTTTGAGGAATGTTGACTCCATCTACCCGAAATGTTACGTTGGTAATGTAATCGCCAACCGGCCGAAACATTACTCCGCTTAGCTTCTCGTGCATCGATTGGCTATTAAAATCAGCCATCACTCCAATAATAAGGGCGCTACCAATTTTTTCATTAAGCGGCTTTTCAAAACCACATTCTTTGGCTAGTTGCTCAGTTATAATGCAAACATTTTTATCCGACTCAAAAAATGATCTGCCCTCCACCAGGTGCATATCCATAACACTAAAGAAAGAAGCATCGCAACTAATGTCGTTGTATTTCACGTCGTGTCCGTTAACCTCTTGATCACTGTATGAATGAATACCCAAAGGCACTCCATCCGATAAACTCAATTTCAGGATATTCGGATTTTTCAATAACTCGCCGGCATACGTTTTTATAGTCTGCGGATTTTTCACTGAATAATGAATGTCCTGTTTTATCAAATAAGTGGTGTCAAATCCGGGATTTCTGCTCTTCATGTAATCAATTTGTTTAAAAACCATCAGAACAGAAGCAATTAACGCAACAGCCGCTGCAAACTGAAAAATGAGCAGGATTCGAGAAAAAGAGCTGAGTCGTATTTTCCCGGCGACCTTGCCCTGAAAAAGGCTGATTGGGTTGATGCCGGAAAATAACCAGGCCGGATATAAACCGATGAGGAGAAAAAGAAGAACGATAACACCAATAAACGGAATTAAATACGAGAGATCGGATAGAATTTCGAGTCTGATTTCAGAACCGATGAATTGATTAAAAGAGGGCAACAAACTAAGGGATAACATTAGTGCAATACCAAAAGACAACATGAGCACCAGCCCACCTGACAAGGCATATTGTTTGAACATATTATTCCGATGAGCTCCATTAACCTTAAGAATACTAACGGTTTTCGACTCCACGTTCAGTTTCGATAAACTCAAATTGATATAGTTTATCCCGGCAATAACTATAACAATTAGAGTAATAGATAGCAACAGCCAAAGCAATGGTTTATTTATATGACTAACACCGGCATCACGATAGGTGTTGTTGAAAAAGATGTCGGAAAGAGGCTGCATTTCGATGTTTGGCGTGAAACTATACCATGGGAAATTGTAGGTCGATTTTATCTGAGCATCAACACTTGCAGGATCTGCCTTTTTATTCAACAGCAAATAATAGCTAAACAGCTTCACTTTAAACTTTCCGTTCTGATTCCAAAAATTACCGCCACTCCAAGGCAAATTTTCAGTATAAAGCGAAACGATTGCATCGGATTTGAAATGTGATTTGTGTTTTATATCTGCAACCACTCCCGTAACATAGGCGGTGGTACTCATGTTAATGTTAACCGGTTTCCCGAGCGGATCTTCCTTCCCGAACAGTTTCTCTGAAAGCGATTTTGTCAATACTATCTTATTGGGTGCATTTAAAAGGTCCTGCTTCGAACCCGACAAAATGGTATAATCAAACAGTTCAAAAAAGGTTGAATCGGCAACAACCAGGTTGTCGATTTTTTGAACAATATCTTCCGCAGTTAACATCGAACCATAAATGTTCACCCGGCAAGATTTGTCTATTCCCGACACACTGCTATTTAAGGTGTTATAATATTGTTCGTCAAGTCTTACCTGGTTTTTAGGCGTATTAACCAGCCTGTAAATATGGTTGTAATTACTTTGATATTTATCGGAACTAATTTCATAAGCATAGTATGCCGAGCTAAGAACAACCAATGCCAGGCACACGGAAAGGCTGACGACAGAAAAAATTAAGAATCTTTTTTGTCTTATAAGAACACGCACAACTAGTTTTAACAGGTTTTTCATAGTTAGTGAATTTGCTTTTACTCATATATTACAACTTCCACCCCGACGATTCCCTCGGGATTTCGTCACTCATACCTTAGTGCCTCCACCGGATTACGTGTTGCCGCCCTCCAGCTTTGCCAACTAACGGTTAGCAGCGCAATTCCCAATGCCAACACTCCTGCCAGCGCAAAAATCCACCAGCTTAGAGTGGTTTTATAGGCAAAGTTTTCGAGCCATTTGCTCACGGCGTACCAGGCAATTGGGCAGGCAATTACAAAGGCTATGGCTACCCATTTTATAAAGTCTTTGTTGAGCATGGAGAGTATTTCGGAGATTTTTGCGCCATTTACTTTTCTAATGCCGATCTCTTTTGTACGGGTGTCAGCTAAAAAAATTGAAAGCCCAAGAATTCCTAAAACTGCAATGGCAATGGCGATAAGAGAAAACAGCGAAACAGCTTTAGCCATTTGTACATCTTTAGTATAAAGTTTTTCAAAATTTTGGTCCAAAAAATTGTAGCCAAAAGGAAATCCGGGGGCAAGTTCGTTCCAAATTGTACTAATTTTATCCAGCGTTTCAGTAAGATTTCCCCCTGCAATTTTTAGATTAACAAATTGTCCCTGTCGGGGTAAATAAATAATAGCAAGTGGTTCAATCGCATTGTGTAACGATTTGTAATTAAAATCTTTTACAATACCAACCACTTTTGCATTACCTCCCGGAATTCGGATATTTAGTTTAAAGGGATCCTCAACCTGAAACTCGCGAACTGCTGCTTCGTTCAAAAGTGCCGTTGCATTAACATCAGTTTGTAACTCTTTTTGGAAAAACCGTCCTTCAGTAAGTTCAAAATTATAGAGCTTAATAAATTCGGCATCGACCCAGGTTGTGGCAAAGTTTAATGTTTTCCCGTCAATTTCCTGGCTGTTCAATCCCTCAATATCCCCAAAAATATTACTCGAAAAAGCCACTTCTTCAATCTCTGGTATTGTTTGCAGCCTTTCTCTGAATATGTCTTTTTTCCCGGCTAAAATCGGAAACGGTAATTTGGCATAAACAATTTGATCGTCTGGTATTCCAAGTTCCTTGTCTTTTATGTAATTTATTTGTTTGAAGATTAAGAATGTGGCTGCAATAAGAACAATTGTAGCAGAAAACTGAAAGATGATCAATGATCTTCGCAGGTTTCCTCCGCTATTATTTTTGCCGGTTTTCATTTTAATAATTTCTAATGCTTTTTTTGACGCAAGATGAAGCGCCGGGTAAATACCTGCTACAAATCCTATGATCAGTGTAGTGGGTATTAAAATCAAAAACATTTTTGGATGAAATTTTAATCCGCCGTTTACATTCATAAATTGCCCAAATTCTTCTATTAACAACAAGGTAAAAACTGTCGCGATAACTACTGCAAAAAAGCTAATTACAGTTGTTTCGGAGAGGTATTGAAAAACTAAATTTCTTTGGTTTGAGCCGATTAGTTTTTGAACCCCAATTTCTTTTGAGCGACTGCCCGCCTGCGCCGTAGTAAGATTAATATAATTAATTACCGACAACAATAATATAATTCCACCTATAAGCAGAAGAATATTAACCAACATTAAATTTCCACGGTTTGTGCTGTCGTTGGTAAGGTTTTTATCAAAATAAACTTCGGTTAATTTATGTAGCGAGAGGGGATTTAATTCAGCATCATTTGCACTCGCTTTATCGGATAACTCGCTGGCATAATGGGCGATGAGATTCTCCTGAAGTTTTTCTTCAAAATCAGCAACAACAACATTGGGTTTTAAAAGCAAATAACTTTCGTAAACGGTATGCCCCCAATTTTCGGCATAGCGACTCCCCCCCATTCCAATAATTGACGCATCGGAAACCAAACCATCAAATTGAATCGACGAGTTTGATGGTAGGTCTTTTACAATTGCCTTTACTGTAAATGTAAAATCCTTCATGCCTTTCCAGCTAACAGATTCTCCAATTGGATTTGTTAGGTTAAATATCCGGCTTGCTTCGCTTTCGGTGAGTATCATCGAAAAGGGTGATTCTATTGCCGATCGAATATCGCCTTGTACTACTTCAAAGTCAAATATTTCAAAAAATCCGGGATCTGCTGAATAGTACTGATCTATTTCGTATGAATTGTTCTTGTACTGAACCACCGGCGAAAACAAATTTAACTGACGGGTTTCGAGATGAGTAGTTTGCTCAATTTCAGGAAACTGGCTTTTCAAAAAACCATTCAATGGTCCGGGAGTCAAACTTGAATTGCCATAACTCAATTTATAGATACGTTCGTTTTTCGAATGAAATTTATCTGTATCTAATTCATTGATTGCAAAGGATGCGATCAAAAGAGTGATAGTTATCCCAATGGTTAAACTGGCAACATTTAGCGCAGTATTAACCTTATTTTTAAGAATGCTTCTTACACTGATTTTAATAAAATATTTAAACATAGTACAGCTATTTTTATGTTTTATTCCCACCGAAAGGTTTCTGTCCTGTTTTTGCCGGACAAGTTTCGCTATCGAGGAATTTCACTCCTTTTTCTATTCATACCTCAATGCCTCAACAGGATTTCTTGTAGCCGCCCGCCAGCTTTGCCAACTCACTGTTAGCAGCGCAATACCCAATGCCAGCAAACCGGCCAATGCAAAAATCCACCAACTCAGGTTGGTTTTATAGGCGAAGTTTTCGAGCCATTTGCTCATGGCGTAGTATGCAATCGGGGAGGCAATAACCAAAGCCACAACTACCCAAATCACAAAGTCTTTATTCAGCAGAACCAAAATCTCAGAAACAGTGGCTCCGTTCACTTTTCGTACCCCAATTTCTTTGGTTCGGTTTAGGCTGATCAGGAAGATTTGCCCCAAAATTCCCATACAAGTCAGTACAATGGCGATAAACGAAAAGAAGGAAATCGATTTCGAAAGTTTATCTTCTTTGATATACATAGCCTGAAACTGGTCGTCGTAAAAGGTAAATTCCATGGGATCATCCGGTAACATGGTTTTCCATACCTTTCGAAGTTCACCGATTTGTTGCCCGATGTTTCCGGGATTCAGTCGCAGTGAAAGCGTATTGTACTCCCTGTCGGATTCGTAGATTAAAGCAACCGGACTTAAAGAGGAATGCAGTGACTCCACATTAAAGTTATTTACTGTGCCCACAACATCATAACCGCCTTCTCGCCCATTTTTAAATTTTTTACCATCGATATTTTCCCAACCATAACGTTTTACTGCAGCTTCATTCATGAGGCAAGACTTTCCTTTATCGCCCGCTAAAAAATTTCGGCCATCAAGTAACTGAACTCCCATTGTTTTCAGGAAATTTTCAGTCACATAAATACAGTTCACCATAAATTCATCGTCTTCTACCCCACTTCCCATGCTCATATTAATATTCCCCGGATAACCGTTACTCAAAGCACTACTTGATACAAAAGAAAGATCGCTGATTTCATTTCTCAAAGCCGTCTGATTTTCAAACAACCACGGGAGTTCTATCCTCACCAGGTGTTCTTCGTTAAATCCTAAATCATAGTGTTTTACATACTGCAGCTGTTTAAAAATAAGCATCACCACTGCAATCAATGCAATAGAAACCGTTAGCTGAAAGGTAAGCATAAGCTGTTTCCCTATTTGTTTTCCGTTTTTTTTCCGTCCTCCCTGCAGAAAATCGACAATATTAAACTGCGATAAAATATAGATAGGCGCTAAACTGTTCAGCAGAATAATACAAGCTATGGTGCCCAGAAAAACCGGCAACAAATGTTGAAGGTTAACGTCGGAAAGTTGAATCTCTCTTCCAAATAAGGTTTCGGTTGTCGGCAAAAGAAGCGACACCAGCACGATTGAAATAGTCAGTGCAATTAAAATTCCTAATGTAACTTCAATCAGCGAATCGACGAGCAAATGTGGTTTCCCGGCACCATTGGTTTTGTTGATGCCAATTTCTTTCATTTTTGCATACTGCATCGACACCGTGTAATTCAGATAATTAATGCTCGAGAGGAGAATAATCAGAATGGCAATTGCCATAAAAATGAACAGCATTTTTGAATTGCCTTTGGAATGCTCATCTGTCCAACCCAATTTGGATGGAAAAAGATAAATATCAGATAAACTTTGCAGAGCCAGACTGTCGGTAGTTGTATTGAATTGCCCGATGGAAGCATTCATCTTGTGTGAAAAATCATCAGGATTGATATCATTCTTTAACAAGAGAAAGTGCTCGGTTGGAAATATACAAACGCCGTTATTGCAGGCTTGTGCCATTTGAAAGTCCTCATTTTCGCTGTTCAGAAGTAACTCGGCTTTAAAACTCGAATTTTCGGGAAGGTCTTGCATAACAGCGGTAACCGTTGCGGAAAAAAATTCCTCCTTAACCGTTCTTCCTAACGGATTCTCATCGCCAAAAAGCTTTTTGGCTAACGATTCGGTAATTACTGCCGAGTTCAACTGACTAAAAGGCTTCTCTTCCAGGCTGGATAAAACGGGTACAGAAAATACATCAAAGAAGTTATCATTCGTAGAAACAATGTATTCAACGCGTGTGTAATTTCGTGTTTCAGAATCTTTTAGCGTGATAGGAAAATAAGAGAAACCGAGTGGGCAAGCTGTTTCAACATCCGGGTAGTGTTCAGCAATAACAGCGTTGATTTTATAATCGAGTCCCGAGTCATTCTTTTTAGCATCGTACAAACGATAAATTTTTTCATGACGGGCAAAGTGTTTGTCCACATTGTGTTCAGCACTGTAGAATAAGGCAATTAAAATACTGGCCGTAAAACCGATAGCAAACCCACCGATAATAAGCGATGAATACAGCTTGTTTTTCAACAAATTCCTGAATGCCAGTTTTATTTTGAATCGTATCATAGTTACTTTTTAAATTATTCGTATCGAAGCGCTTCGACCCCGACGATTCTGTCGGGATTTCGTCACTCATATCTGAGTGCCTCAACCGGGTTCCTTGTAGCAGCCCGCCAGCTTTGCCAGCTAACGGTTAACAGGGCAATTCCCAATGCCAGCACTCCGGCCAGTGCAAATATCCACCAGCTTAATGTGGTTTTGTAGGCAAAGTTTTCGAGCCATTTGCTCATGGCGTAGTATGCAATCGGGGAGGCAATAACCAAAGCCATAACTACCCAAATCACAAAGTCTTTATTCAGCAGAACCAAAATCTCAGAAACAGTTGCTCCGTTCACTTTTCGTACACCAATTTCTTTGGTTCGGTTTAGGCTGATCAGGAAGATTTGCCCCAAAATTCCCATACAAGTCAGTACAATGGCGATAAACGAAAAGAAGGAAATCGATTTCGAAAGTTTATCTTCTTTGGTATACATAGCCTGAAACTGGTCGTCGTAAAAGGTAAATTCCATGGGATCATCCGGTAACATACTTTTCCATACTTTTCGAAGTTCACCGATTTGTTGTCCGATGTTTCCGGGATTCAGTCGCAGTGAAAGGGTATTGTACTCCCGGTCGGATTCGTAAATTAAAGCAACCGGACTTAAAGAGGAATGCAGTGACTCCACATTAAAGTTATTCACTGTGCCCACAACATTATAACCGCCCTCTCGCCCACTTTTAAATTTTTTACCATCGATATTTTCCCAACCATAACGTTTTACTGCAGCTTCATTCATCAGGCAAGATTTTCCCTTATCGCCCGCTAAAAAATTTCGGCCATCAAGTAAGTGAACTCCCATTGTTTTCAGGAAATTTTCAGTCACATAAATACAGTTCACCATAAATTCATCGTCTTCTACCCCACTTCCCATGCTCATATTAATATTCCCCGGATAACCGTTACTCAAAGCACTACTTGATACAAAAGAAAGATCGCTGATTTCATTTCTCAATGCCGTCTGATTTTCGAACAACCACGGGAGTTCTATCCTCACCAGGTGCTCTTCGTTAAAACCTAAATCATAGTGTTTTACATACTGCAGCTGTTTAAAAATAAGCATCACCACTGCAATCAATGCAATAGAAACCGTTAGCTGAAAGGTTAGCATAAGCTGTTTCCCGATTTGTTTTCCGTTTCTTTTCCGTCCTCCCTGCAGAAAATCGACAATATTAAACTGCGATAAAATATAGATAGGCGCTAAACTGTTCAGCAGAATAATACAAGCTATGGTGCCCAGAAAAACAGGCAACAAATGTTGAAGGTTAACGTCGGAAAGTTGAATCTCTCTTCCAAATAAGGTTTCGGTTGTCGGCAAAAGAAGCGACACCAGCACGATTGAAATGGTTAGTGCAATTAAAATTCCTAATGTAACTTCAATCAGCGAATCGACGAGCAAATGTGGTTTCCCGGCACCATTGGTTTTGTTGATGCCAATTTCTTTCATTTTTGCATACTGCATCGACACCGTGTAATTCAAATAATTAATGCTCGAAAGGAGAATAACCAGAATGGCAATTGCCATAAAAATGAACAGCATTTTTGAATTGCCTTTAGTATGCTCATCTGTCCAACCCAATTTGGATGGAGAAAGATAAATATCGGATAAACTTTGCAGAGCCAGACTGTCGGTAGTTGTATTGAATTGCCCGATAGAAGCATTCATCTTGTCTGAAAAATCATCAGGATCGATATCATTTTTTAACAAGAGAAAGTGCTCGGTTGGAAATATACAAACGCCGTTATTGCAGGCTTGTGCCATTTGAAAGTCCTCATTTTCGCTGTTCAGCAATAACTCTGCTTTAAAACTCGAATTTTCGGGCAAGTCTTGCATAACAGCGGTAACCGTTGCTGAAAAAAATTCCTCCTTAACCGTTCTACCTAACGGGTTCTCATCTCCAAAAAGTTTTTTGGCCACCGACTCGGTAATTACTGCCGAGTTCAACTGACTAAAAGGCTTCTCTTCCATACTGGATAAAACTGGTACAGAAAATACATCAAAGAAGTCATCATTTGTAGAGATAATGTATTCAACGCGCGTGTAATTTCGTGTTTCAGGATCTTTTAGCGTGATAGGAAAATAAGAGAAACCGAGTGGACAAGCTGTTTCAACATCCGGATAGTGTTCAGCAATAACAGCGTTGATTTTATAATCGAGTCCCGAGTCATTCTTTTTAGCATCGTACAAACGATAAATTTTTTCATGGCGGGCAAAGTGTTTGTCCACATTGTGTTCAGCACTGTAGAATAAGGCAATTAAAATACTAGCCGTAAAACCGATAGCAAACCCACCTATAATAAGCGATGAATACAGCTTATTTTTTAACAAATTCCTGAATGCCAGTTTTATTTTAAATCGTATCATAGTTACTTTTTTAATTATTCGTATCTCAAAGCCTCAACCGGGTTTCTTGTAGCAGCCCGCCAGCTTTGCCAGCTAACCGTTAACAATGCAATTCCCAAAGCCAACACACCTGCCAGTGCAAAAATCCACCAGCTTAGTGTGGTTTTGTAGGCAAAGTTTTCGAGCCATTTATTCATCGCAAAATATGCGATGGGTGTTGCAATTGCAAAAGCAATCACCACCCACACTACAATGTCTTTATTCAACATGGTAAGTATCTCAGAAACTTTGGCACCATTTACTTTTCGTACACCGATTTCTTTAATTCGTTGTTTTCCGATTAGCAACGACAGACCAAACAATCCCAGACTTGCAATACAAATGGCAATAACTGCCAGTAATCCAATCATCTTCGAGAAACGGATATCCGCTTCATACATCTCTCTTAAAATATCGTTGGTAAAATCAAAAGTAAAGGTGCTTGTCCCTCCTGTTTCCTTCCATGTTTCTTCAAGAAATTTAATGGTTTCCGGCAGGTTTTCTGTCCGCAACCTAATGGCAATATTTTGGCTCATTGCGGGATTTAAACCAATAAGCATTGGAGCTATGGCTTCGTGAATGGAGAACATATTAAAATCACTCACTACTCCAACCACTGTTCCAAAGGCTGTTTCTTCGCCTAAAACATCTGTCAGCCCAAGCGTTTCAATCGCCGATTCATTTACCAAAACACCACTGTTGTTTTTCTCCTTATCAAAATCAGAACCCATGATAATTTTCATGCCCATTGTTTCGGCAAATCCATAATCGACAAAAAGTCCGTTTACTTTCACCATCTCTGTACGGTTGCTAACTTTTGGGATGCTTACATACATTTTATTCGAGCTTGGCGGCATCCACAAAGTTCCACTGGCGCTTAACACATTTGGATTTTTTGTAATTCCTTCTTTGAATAAATCAAGATCATGATCGCCCAGCGGCACCCGGATTAATCCTTGCTTGGCAAACCCCATATCTTTATTAAAAGCATAACGCACTTGTTTTTGAACCAGCAGCATAGTGGAAATCAATGCTATAAAAATGGTAATCTGAAATACAACCATAGCTTTTCGGGCGTACTGCTTATTTCCAATGTCCACTTTATTTCCTTTCAACACATTAACCAGCCCAAACCGGGAAGCTCTGAACGACACAATAGCGCCAGATAAAATGCCAGTTGCTAAAGTTATTAGTGCAAGAATTGAAAAGCTGACAGCGGATTGACTGTTCATTTCAATGGTATAGTCTTTCCCAAGCATGTCGCTCAAATAAGGCAAAGCCAACCGGGCAGCAATTACTGCAAAAGGTAGAGCAATGAGTGTAATTAAAGTGGATTCAAAAATCATTTGCCCAATAATACTTTTCCGCTGGGCACCACATACCTTCCTCACTGCAAATGTTTTTACCTGTGTCATCGCTTTGGCCGAGGCCAGGTTCAGGTAATTAATAGACGCAGTGAGCAAAATCAGAATCCCAACAAACACAAGAACAAGCAGCATCGAAAAATTACCCTGTTCTTTGCGGTGATTGTCCACAATTTTTTCCGAGCCAAAATAGATATCATTTAAAGCCTGAAGAGAAAGAGAAATCGGGAAGTTAACAGAGGAATACTCTATGCCTGCTTCCTCAATTTTCGTTTCGAGAACACCTATATCTGTTCCGTTTTCAAGCAATAAATAGTTGGTAAAAAATACTCCCTGCCATGCTTCTCTAAAACTTGTTTCGTCGGGTGTTACACCATTGGTGTTTATATTATCGGCCAAATGTTTCAATCCATAATCGATGCTGGCCACCAATGTTGCTTTAATACTTGAATTCTGCGGAATATCGCGGAAAACAGCTGCCACTTCCATCTCCGATTCTTTGCCTTTGTATCGAAGGGTAAGTGTTTTTCCAAGCGGGTCTTCGGGTCCAAAATACTTCTCCGCCATTTTTTTACTTATAAGGATCTTTCGTTCGGTATCGTCAAAATCGTCCAGGCTTCCCTGCAAAATATCAACACCGAACATGCTAAAGAATGAGCTTTCGGTACAAATAACATCCTCCTCAGGAATAAACTCGTTATTCTTTTTTACATCAATATTCCCGATGTTATACTGGTGTGCATAATCGGTCACCTCAGCAAAACGTTCTTTGGCTGTTTTACCTATTATGAATGGCGTATTTGCCCAGGTGTTGTTATCATTTCTATTGTAATTTAGTACTCTATAAATACGGTCATTATTGGCAAACGACGAATTGTATCCGTACTCGTTCAGCACATAAACCAAGATAACAGCAACAATTCCCAGCCCAAGAATTAAACCGGTAACACTAATGAAGGTATTCGTTTTATCGGCCTTTAAATGCCTAAGGCTAACGATTAATTTGTTTCTAAAATTCATATGTTTGTTCAATAAATAAAATCCTTGCTTTTAGAAATAGCTTTAAATTATCATACTTGAGTGCTTTTTCCCCACAACACTTGTTTTGAGCATTGTGGCTCTCCCAATTATTCATATCGAAGTGCCTCCACCGGATTTCGAGTAGCCGCCCGCCAACTTTGCCAACTTACAGTCAGCAAGGCAATTCCCAACGCCAGCAATCCAGCCAGAGCAAAAATCAACCAGCTTAAAGTGGTTTTGTAAGCAAAGTTTTCGAGCCACTTATTGGTAGCAAACCAGGCCACTGGCGTAGCAATTAAGAATGCTACAATTACCCATTTTATAAAATTCATATTCAGCAAGCCTACAACTTGCGTTATCTGTGCGCCGTTTACTTTACGTACGCCTATTTCTTTTCTGCGGTTTTGGGCGGTGTAGCTTGCCAATGCAAAAATCCCGAGCGACGAAATAAGTATGGCGAAAATGGCAAAGTACCCCACTATTTTTGCCGTGCGTTCTTCTTTCTGATACGCTGAATTCAAAGCATCGTCGATAAAATTAAGTACCAGCGGATCGGAGGGTGACAGCTCTTTAAAAACAGCTTTTGTACGCTCCAAAATAGCAGATAAATTACCACCGCTTCCTCTTACCAATACATAAGGTGCCCAATTCATGTCTCGTAGCATAAACATGGTTGGCCTTGGTTTCTGATATAAGGACCTGAAATTCATATCCTCCACAACTTCGCTTATTTTTACCATGTTGTCGTAAAGTTTGAATTCGTTGTAAGGAGCTTCGAGTTCAAGTTCGTTCACTCCTGTTTTGTTAAGAACCAGGGCAAACTTATCGTCGCCCATAATATTATCGGTAACCGAAATTTTGTTTTTTAGCGGAATTCCAAGAGCCGAGAAGAAAGCAGTATCTACCCTGAATTGATCGAAACTTTGCGGCTTCTCGTTGTAAACAAACGACTGGTTGTTAATTGGTCCGCCCGGAAAATCGTTGCAAAAGGAAACTGCCTGTACTCCGGGAATTTTCATCAATTCATTTCGGAAAGCATTCTTTTGTTTATTGGTATCGTCGGTCATTCTGATGTAAAAAGTGTTGTCTTTATCAAATCCCAGGTCATAGTTTTTCATATAGTTATTTTGCTTCATGATAAAAGCCACAACTACAATTAATACAATGGAAACGGTATATTGAAACACAACCATTGCTTTCTGTCCAAAACTGTTTTTAAGCCGCGACGGTATTCCTTTTAAGGTTTCAACGGAATTAAAACCGGAAAGAATTAGCGAGGGAACCAAACCCGCAACAAGTCCGGTTACAAATACCACCAGAAAACTGCGCAACAGAAATCCATTATTGAATATGTCTGAAAAACTAAAGTCAGTGTTTACCAGTTTATTAAACTCAGGCAAAACAATAACTGTTAACAAAATGGCCAGTACTGTTGAGATAAAACTAACAACTGTCGATTCCATTAAAAATTGTCGTACAATGCTCCATCGCATCGAACCAATAATCTTTTTTATCGCTACTTCTTTTGTTCGTTTAACCGATTGGGTGATGCTTAGATTAATGTAATTTATGGCTGCAATTATTACTATTGATAAAGCAATAAGGGCAAGAATATTAAGAAACTTTTTATTGCCCTGCCGGGTTCCGACATAATCTAATGCAGAGAGGTTAAAATAAACATCTTCCAGAGGCGTAAAAAAGATTTCATTACTCCTGTCGTTTTGAAAAACCCAGTAAAACTCCTTCACTTTTTCCAAAAGTTCAGCTTCATGTGCTTTTATGTTACTGTTTTTATGCGCCAGTACGTAAAGCCCAAACGAGCTGTTTCCATAATCCTGCAAAAAATAATCAGCGCCTTCGTCGCCATTTCCCCAAATTCTGGGCAACATCAAAAAATTGAGAATCATGTTTGGCTTCACAAAATGGGTATTGTCTTTAAAATCGCTGTAAATACCCGAAACCACAAAGTTCTTTCCGCTAAAATTAAAACTTTCGCCTACCGGATTTGTGTTGCCAAAAATCTTCTTTGCAAAGCTTTCAGATAATACAGCGCTCTCTTTTGCCTCCAATACCTGGCTGGCATCTCCAACAAGCAGCGGGAAAGAGAAAATGGAAAAGAATGTTGAATCGGCCAGCAAACAATTACCGCTTTCGAACTTTTTATCATTATAAGTTAAAGTACCATCTATCCTGAATGTGCGGGTATAGCTTTCGGCCTCGGCAATATTTTCTAAAATATACTGTCCGAAAGGAGGCGCAAAAGTTTCAATATTATCGCCATGCACGCGATATATTCTGTCTTTATTCGCGTGAAACGCATCTACCGATACCTCGTTGGAAACATAAGAAGACAATAACAAAACTAAGGTTAAGGCAATTGCCAATCCAAAAATATTTATTGCCGAATGCAATTTGTTTCTTCGCAGGTTACGAAGCATTAATTTAAATTGTGTCCAGAACATATTATGAGTTTTTTGTTATTCATACCGCAACGCCTCAACCGGATTCCGCGTTGCCGCCCGCCAGCTTTGCCAGCTAACAGTCAGCAAGGCAATTCCCAAAGCCAGAGCACCAGCCAGCGCAAATATCCACCAACTTAGTGTGGTTTTATAGGCAAAGTTTTCGAGCCATTTATTCATAGCGTAGTAACCAAGTGGGCAAGCAATAATTAGTGCAATTAAAATCGACTTAATAAATCCGCTATTTAGCAGCGTTATAATTTCGCTTATATTCGCTCCATTCACTTTTCGTATTCCAATTTCTTTTATTCTGTATTCCGATAGTAAAATTGCCAATCCCAAAACGCCAATAACAGATATGATGATTGATATAATACAAAATATAGAAATAAGTTGTGCCTGTTTCTCTTCCGCCTTGTACATACCGTTTAGCTGCTCATCGAGAAAACGATAATTAAACGTAAGTTTTTTCTCGAATTGGCTATAAACGTCATTAATATGTGCAATTGTGTTGGTAACATTTTGCCCTGATATTTTCAGGCTAAGTTTATTGTGACGTGTTTCGGTGAGCCAAAATGCCAGGGGTGTAACTTCTTCTCTTAACGAAGCATATTTCATGTCTTTTACAACACCAATTAAAGTACCGCTAAAGCCAAATCCCGGAATCTGTTTCCCCAAATATTCTGTTTCCCAGCCAAAATCTTTTAGGGCAGTCTCATTCATTATAAAATTATTTTCGTCTGACTTAAGATTCTCTGAAAATGCCCGGCCATCCACAATCTCAAAACCCATAAAGTTCATATAGCGCTCGTCAACCGGCCAACACTTAAAGCTAACATTCTTACCATCAATGTCACGCCCCCAGCCCATTCCAACTCCACCGGGAATAAATTGAGAAAAAGCATAGTCAGTGATATTTCCATTCTTTACTAATTCACTTATAAATGCATCTTCGTGTTCTTGAATTGACTGTGGAATATCAACGATCACAATATTTTCTTTATCAAATCCCAGATCGTAGTTTTTGAAAAAACGAACCTGCTTTTCAATAAACAACACACCAATGATCAGAAAAATTGAAATTCCGAATTGTAGAACCGTTAAAACCTTTCCGGTGAAATTACGTTGCTGACCTTGCGGCACATTTCCACTTAATGCTCTTGCAGGGGCCATATTTCCATTCATGCGCGCCGGTATTACAGCAATTAAAGCGCCTAAAAAAAGCACCAATAACCAGCATAAAGCGAAAATCCAAACATAATTTCTAAGATGAAATTCGTACGAAAAAATATCTGGCCAGAAATAGGTCACTACTGAACTCAGCGCGATACTTCCAATAAACGCCAGGGTTATTATAAATACCGACTCTGAAATGGATAAGAATAATAAATGCTTTTTGGTTTCTCCTAAAACCTGACGAACATTGATAGCTTTACGCTGTTTGGGAGCATTGGCAATGGCAAAATTCAGGTAGTTAACTAAAGCCATAAATAACAACAAAGCGGCAACCACAACTAACGATCGAGTAAAAAGCAAGTTTCCGGCACCTAATTGTTTATTAAAATGTTTTTCTTTTATTGGTAACAAACTAAAGGAAAAGTCCTCTGTCGAATTTTCTTTCCAATCTTTAACACCTTGCGATGCATTCATTTTTAGAATCACATCGGATATAGAAGCATTTTCGGGCAATTGGTAATAGTGATTAAAACTATATTCCGACCAATTGGTTGCCCAGGAAGCTGTTGGAAAAGAGCAAAAAGCATCATATTCGTAATACGAACTATTTTGTGGAAGATCAAAAAATACACCTTCAATTACAAACGGTGATTGAAAATTGGCATAAATAGTTTTTCCTACCGGGTTTTCATTACCAAATAACCTTTTAGCTCCTGTTTCAGAAAGAATAATACCATCATTTCGTGCCAGTGATTCCAGATCTCCAAATTTCATTTGCAAATCGAACATCCGGGCAAAAGTTGAATCAACTGCCCTGGTTGCAAGATTAATGCTTTCTTCTCCGCCCTTTTGCAACGAGTAAATACTGGCTCCCCAGGCAAACGAACAAAGCTCAGACAATTCAGGTATGTTCTCGGCAAAATAATCAGCCATGGGATTTGGCAGAAAATAAGTCGATTCATTTTCTCCATTTTCAACCGACTTCATTTCAAGCATGTATACTTGCTTGTAATTCTTATTGTACTGGTCGAAAGTAAATTCATTCCACAAATAAATCGACAACAATACAAATGCAGCAAACGAAACAGACAAGCCAATTAAATTAAAAAAGTTGGTTTGTTTTGCCTTTCGTATCGAACTCCAAATCGTTAGGAAATAATGCTTCATAAAATATAATTGTTAGGGTGGATTTATACTTCTTTTTGTTTCTAATTACTCATATTGCAAAGCCTTTATCCCGGCACTGCGATCGGGATCTTCGCACTTCTCACTACTCGTATCGAAGTGCTTCGACAGGATTTCGTGTAGCCGCCCGCCAACTTTGCCAGCCCACCGCCATAAACGCTATTAACAATGCAAAAGCAGCACTAAGCAGAAAATATACAGGACTAATGGAAACGCGGTTCACAAAATGTTGCAACCACTGACTCATGGTAAAATAGCTGCCAACAAAAGCTATTGCAATAGCAATTAGAACCAGCATAAAAGTTTCTTTCAGCAACTCGCTTACCACTTGCGATTCTGTGCTGCCAATTACTTTTCGAATGCCAATTTCTTTTCTTCGTCGGTTTACATTCAGAACGGAAAGGGCCATTAAACCAATAAAACTGATGATAATTGCCAGTCCGGCACCGGTAGTTACCAGTTTTATCATGCGTTCTTCGTTGGTGTATTTGTTGGCATAAACATCGGTTAACTGAAATTTGCTGATAATTAACTCCGGCGAATAACTTTTGAGCACCGCATCAATTTGTGCCAGTTGCGCAGAAGTAGTTCCTGCTTTTGTACGCATATAAAGGTTGTTGACGTTGTTGCGGTAGTTGGTTAGAACAAGTGGTCCAATGAGTGCTCCCGGGTGATCGATGTAATAAAAATCTTTTGCAATGGCGATTACTGTTAAGGGTTCATCGAACATATCAACAAGGCTACCAACTTTTACATCAGGGCCCAGCATTTTTGCGGCTGCCTGGTTAAGAATTACGGCGCTTTTATCTGCTTCCGATTGATTAAAGTAACGGCCGTCGACCAGTTCCAGTTGCATAGTTTTGGCAAATCCGGGCTGCACACGGTATTCATCAATTCCTTTAAAATTACCGGGCGCTCCATATTTTTTTATTCCCTGTCCGCTCGAACCTTGTCCCATGCCATGATCGGAACAAGCTGCATCCTCAACAAAGGCCAGTTGCGACAATTCGTCAACGATTGACGATGCGCTTTTCCGCACCTCGTTATTCAGGTTGGTGATGCCAATTACATTCTCGGGATTAAAACCCAGTGGCACTTCTTTTAAATAGTTTACCTGGGCAAAAACAATTACCAGCGCACTGATGAGAAAAACAGATATGGAAAACTGCGAAATAACCGCAATGCGCGACATGGTACTTTTGCGCTTTACTTTCGTGGACTTTCCTTTGAGTGCATTTACAAGATTGATCTTCGATAAATAGTAACTGGGGTACGCACCCGACACTAAAATTAACACCGCAAGAATAGCCAGCACCAACAAAATTCCCGAAAAGGAAAACATGTCCGATAGCTCAATCTGGCTCTGCATCAGGTGGGCAAACGAGGGTTGAACAAGCGCTGTTAGTCCAATTGCCAATACAAAAGCAAGCACACCAATTACCGTAGTTTCAGTAAAAAATAAACGCGATAACGTTCCCTGCGTTGCTCCCAACGATTTTCGTGAACCGATTTCGGCAATCCGTTTTTCGCCGTGCAAAACATACAGGTTAATGTAGTTTACCATCGCAATAAGCATCACCAGAAAAGCAATGCCGGCAATAACAAACACGTGCGTTAGATTGGCTTTTGGCGAAAGGTCGAAATCAACAACAGTATGAAGATGCAAATCGGCCAGAAGCTCTGTTCCCGATTCTACTGTCAGATTAAATGGTTCGCCCCACGGTTTCATAATTTCATTGTTGGCTGCTGCTATTTTTTCGCCAACTACATCCAAATCTGCATTATCGTTTATCCTGAAATATGTATACAACTCAAGCCCGCCCCAGTTTTCGGGATGAACAGTTTGCATCGATGACAGCACATCGAAATTGAAGTGTGTGTTGTTCGGCAAATCGTTTATTACACCCGTTACCGTAGCCGGCTGCTCCGACACATTTAGTACTTCGCCAACACAATCGATTCTGTTGAAAATTTTTAATGCCGTTGATCGGGTAATTACCGCATTGTTTTCACCTTGCAAGGCATCGCTGCTGTTTCCCTGAATGAGCTCCAGTCCGAAAACATCAAAAAAATCCTTGTCGGCAAACAACAGCTGTAAATTGGGGAATTTTTGCTTTTCGTATTCTGCGGTTATGCCCCATCCTCTGTAAATCTGAGTAGCTGATCTTATTTCCGGAACTCGTGATGGAATTTCAGTGTACGCATCGCGCAAACAAATGCCATAATTTGTAGTGTTACCCTCTTCGCTAACAGCGTTATAAAGTCGTAAAACATTGTTTTTTGTTTGAAAATGCTGGTCGTAACTTAGCTCGTGTTTCAAATAAACCGACAGGAGCAAAACAGCACTTAATCCGATGGCCAATCCGGGAAGGTTGACAAAAACCAACAAGGGATTTCGCCGAAACATTCTGAATATAAATCGTAAATTTTTCATGGCTTTCTGTTTGTCAGGGGCATAGCGCAGAGAGCAAAGCGTTAACTCCTCCCCGTGCTCATGGCTCTTTGCGCCCTGCTGTTTTCTATAACAGGATTTCTCCCATTTCTTTTTTCACCTCTTCGGTAATGATCATACCATCGAACAGGTTAACTACACGATGGGCAAACTCTGAGTCGTGCAACGAGTGAGTTACCATAACAATGGTGGTACCCTCGCGATTAAGTTCGGTGAGCAGATTCATTACTTCCAGTCCGTTTTTCGAGTCGAGGTTACCAGTGGGCTCATCGGCAAGAATTAACTTTGGATTGGCAACCACCGCGCGTGCAATGGCAACACGCTGCTGCTGACCACCCGATAGTTGCTGCGGGAAATGTTTGGCCCGGTGTGCAATCTTCATGCGCTCCAATACTTTCTCCACCATTTCTTTGCGCTCGCGGGCTTTTAGTTTCAGATAGATCAGTGGAAGTTCCACATTTTCGTAAACATTCAGTTCATCAATCAGGTTAAAACTCTGAAACACAAAACCAATGTTTCCTTTGCGCAGTTGGGTGCGGTTACGTTCTTTCAGCTGCCCAACCTCTGCGTCATCGAAATAATATTCTCCGCTTGTTGGATTATCCAGTAACCCGATGATATTCATTAACGTGGATTTACCACAACCCGAAGGTCCCATAATAGCTACAAATTCACCCTTTTTCACATGAAGGTTTACTTCATTCAATGCACTGGTTTCAACCTCTTCGGTACGAAATACTTTTGTCAGATTTTCTGTCTTTATCATGATATTTTTGTTTTGTTGTATGATTCTATTTTGTCATTTCGACGACGCAGGAGGAGAAATCTGTTAATAAATGGTAGAGATTTCTCAGTCGTACTTCCTTCGAAATGACAACTAACTTTTGCCTTTTTCCTTTCTACTTTTTCCTTTCTATTTAAACACAATCCGATCATTGTCGCCAAACAAATCATAGCTGGAAGTTATCACTTTCTCGCCAGGAGTTAAACCTTCCAGCACCTCGTAATACTGTGGATTTTGTTTCCCGATGCGGATGCTGCGTTTTACAGCTTCCGTTTCGTTTTCGCTCAGCACATAAACCCACTGGCCGCCGGTGCTTTGGAAAAAACCGCCTTTTGGAATCAGCACCGCTTTTTCGGGTTGTCCCAGCTGCAATTTTGTGTGGTATGTTTGCCCGGTACGGATGTTATCCGGCTTTGGCCCTTCAAAAATCATATCAATTTCAAACTGGCCTTCGCGCACTTCAGGATAAACCTTTTTAACGGTAAGGTTGTAATTTTCGCCACCACGATCGAATGAGGAGTTCAGTCCGCGACGTACGCGGTCGATGTAATGCTCGTCGATAAGTGCATTGATTTTAAAGTCGGTTAAAATATTCACCATCCCAATTCGCTGACCTCGCCCAATGGACTCTCCAATTTCGGCATTTAACAAGCCGAGCTGACCATCCTCCGGCGCTTTTACATTCAGGTTGTCCAGTCTTAGTCGGGCCATTTTCAGGTTATCCCTCATATTTTCGAGACTCTCGTCCATATTTTTCTTCTGGTTAGTGCGGAAAATCGAATCCTGTTCAAATTTCAAATAAGTTAATTCCTTTTCTTTTAATGTTAACTCATAATCCTCCTTTGCTTTCAGGTACTCCTCGCGGGCTATCAAATCATCTTCATACAAAGCTTTATATTGTTTGTACTTACGCTCTGCCTGAGTTACCTGGAGATCGATTTGAAGTTTGGCCCGTTGATTACCAATCTGTTGTTGCTCAATGGCGATTTGAGTATTCCGCAGCTCGTTGGAATGGTAGGCCATATTTGATTCGCTGTTCATGATGGTTGTATTCAGGTCGTTGTTTTTCAAGCGAAGAATAACATCTCCTTTTTTTACCATTTCACCTTCTTCAATGAAAATCTCTTCCACTTTACCCCCTTCTTCTACATCAAGAAAAATGGTTGTAATAGGCTCCACCTGGCCAATAACGGTAATGTAGTCGTTAAACTCGCCGTCGGTAACTGTGCTAATCGTTAGCTTATCTTTCTCGGCACGAAACACCGAACCGCTGCTTCCCAATACCACCTTATACAATAAAAAGGCAAACGCCAATCCGCCAACAATCCAAATAATGTGTTTGGCTTTTAAGCCTTTTTTCTTTTCAATTTTTTTATCCATTCCCATAATCTACCTGCTTTGAGCATGGAGCAGAGGGCAAAGCGCCGTGCATCCTATGATATGTTTTATATTATTTCAATTATTTAGTCACTGGTCATTCCCAGGGTCTAACGATTTTTCAATCTTTGCCCTCTGAATACTGCCTATTGCGACTGCAAACTTTCCTCCGTTTCCCAAAACCGTTGTCCTCTGTAAAAATGCAGTACTTTCATTTTTATCTCCCACTGCGTGCGCGAGCGTAAAACCGAACTCTGTGTATTTGCCAAGCGGTTTTTAGCAATGTAATAATCGTTGATATCAATTAATCCCTGGTCGAATTTCTTTTCAGCAGCCTCAAAGGCCAACTGGTCAACCTCGGTACGTTTTACATACTGACTGTGTTCTTTGTACAAAGCCTCCAGCTCGGTAAGATTGTTTACCATATCGAAAAACAGTTTTTGCCTTTCACTGTCTAGGTTATTTTTTGCCCGTTGCAGCTCCAGTTTTGCCTTTTTCACCTCGGAACGATTACTCCAACGGCTAAAAACCGGGATACTTAGCGAAGCTCCCAGATACTTGCCTTTGTTGTTTTTCCACTGATCGGCAAAAGCCACTGTATTTCCTTCACCATCAGTATTGGTTTCGTAAAAACCTGTACCAATCGAGCCACTGGCATAAATTGATGGATATAGTGCCGAGCGACTCAAAGCAAGGCCTTTTTCGGTGGCTTTTACATTGGCTTCAATCGATTGGAAATAAGGCGACCAACTGGTGTATTGCTCAAAAAGCTGTTGCGGCTGGGCTACTTTTTCATTAATTACCACCGATGATTCATCCACCAGTTGCATTTCCTCAGCAGAAACAAGATTCATCAACTGTTTTAGTTTTAAAGTGGCTGTCTTCACGGTGTTTTCAATCTGAATTTTGTTGAGTTCTTCGAGTTCCAGATTAGCCCGCATGTCCAGTAAGTCGGTTTTGGCTTTTAAACCCACTTCCACTTTCTTTTCTGTTGTTTTCAAACTTAGCTTCGAGGCTTCTACCTGCTCGTTGGCAATTTCCAGCATTCCTTTGTAATAAACCACATCGAAAAAGGCCACCATCACGTTAAAAGCCAAATCATCGGTTGCGTTTAAACGATTGTATTCTGAGGCCTGCTTTCTGAATTGCTGATATTTTATCCGGTTCTGAATACGAAATCCATCAAAAACAACGATGGACGACCCTAAATCGAAGCTACTGGAAAAAAACTTGGTATTGATATAATCGTTGGTATTCGGATCCGCCGAACGACCAAAATTAAAACCACCGCCGGTTGTAGCCTCAATACCGGGCAACATGTTGCGCTTGGCTTGCTGCGCCTCTTCCAGCGACAGTTTTTCAAGAATCTCGTACTCTTTTAAATTGATGTTGTTTTCAATGGCATAAGAAATACATTGGTTCAGGCTCCATTTTTGCTGAGCCTGAACCGTATTTCCAATTATTAAATACAAAACTATAATGAGAAGTATCCGTTTCTTAATCATCGTATAAAAATTGTTTTCACTATCCGTGCCATTATAATGCCACAAACCCGACTCCCTGACTTAGTGCAACTTACCAATTCCACCCACTTTTAATCGTTAAAAATATTTACAGAATATTGTAAAATATTTTTACAGTTGATTGGAATTGGTTTGGGCTTAGTCTAATTTTGGATTACAATCATACCGCCTTTCCACCCTCTGACTCCCTAAAGGGAGAACCAGGAAAGGCTTGTTTCAATTGAAATACCAACAAAGTCCCCTTTAGGGGATTTAGGGGTAAAAATAAAACTCATGCCAAAAGGAAACATCTTAATAGTTGACGACAACAAAAGTATTATCAGCACCCTGGAGATTTTGCTGGGGCAGGAATTTGATGTCGTGAAAGGGATTACCAATCCAAACCTCATTCCCAATGAACTGAGAACCGGCGACTACAACGTTGTAATTCTCGACATGAATTTTCAGGCCGGAATAAACACCGGAAACGAAGGTTTGTACTGGCTTGAACAGATAGAAAAGAGTTATCCCAATATCTCGGTGGTGTTGATTACTGCCTACAGCGAAGTGGAGCTGGCTGTAAAAGCACTGAAACAGGGTGCCACCGATTTCGTTCCAAAACCCTGGGACAACAGCAAACTGCTGGCTACGATTAAAGCTGCCGTTCAACTTAATTTCTCGAAAACTGAAGTTGGAAAACTGAGGCAAAAAGAAGCCGGGTTAAAACAGGAATTGAACCGTGATCAGAAATTTATTATTGGCTCGTCGCCACAACTTACACAGGTGATGAACATGGTGCGTAAAGTCGCAAAAACCAATGCCAATATTCTGATTACCGGAGAAAACGGAACGGGAAAAGAACTGATTGCCCGCGAAATACACCGCCTTTCGCAACGTCGCAACGAAGTGATGGTGAGTGTTGACATGGGCGCCATAAGCGAAACACTTTTTGAAAGCGAACTTTTTGGCCACGTAAAAGGGGCTTTTACCGACGCCCGCGAGAACCGCGCCGGCAAATTTGAAACGGCCCACAAGGGAACACTGTTTCTCGACGAAATTGGGAACCTATCCTTTCATTTGCAAGCCAAGTTATTAGCTGCCATTCAAAACCGTGAGTTTATGCGATTGGGCTCCGACAAACCGATTCCGGTTGATATACGGCTGGTTTGTGCCACCAATAAAAAACTGGAGAATATGGTAGTTGAAGGTTTGTTTCGCGAAGATTTGTTGTACCGTATTAACACCATTCAAATAGAAGTTCCTCCGCTGCGCGAAAGAGGCGATGACATTATTGTTCTGGCCGATTTTTTCCTGAAGAAATTTGCTTCGAAATACGAAAAACACGGATTAAAAATTAATCAGCCTGCCCAGGAAAAGCTGCTGAAATACAACTGGCCCGGCAATATTCGCGAACTGCAACACACCATCGAAAAGGCCGTAATTTTAAGTGATTCCCTGGTGTTAAAACCGGAAGATTTTTTCTTTAAACAAGTATTTGCATCGAAATTTGAAGATGAACTGCTGACCATCGAAGAGATGGAGAAACGTATGATCGTTTCGGCCATCGATAAAAATGCAGGAAACATGAGTCTGGCTGCCGATAAACTGGGAATTACACGCCAAACACTGTACAACAAAATAAAAAAATACGGGCTATGATCAGTAAAAACTTATATTTTAAAATCCTGGTCAGAGTCTTGCTTTTACTGGCCGGTGCCCTGTTTCTTGGGTGGCTAATCTTCGATCAAAAGGCTTATGTTTTTGCCATCATTCCTTCCTTGTTTATTTTGGGAGTTACCATTAACCTCATCTATTTTTTGAACCGCATTAACCGCCGGATATTTTACTTTTTCGATGCTATTCGAAACGAAGACTCAACCTTGCGTTTTCCCAATAACATCAACAATAAAACGATTAACGACCTCAACCAAAGCCTGCAAAAAGTAAACGCCCAGATTCAGCAAATTTACCTGGATAACCAAAAGCAGGAACAATATTTTCAGGCCCTGCTGGAGCATGCTGCCACCGGGATGTTTACCTTCAATAAAAAAGGTTTTATTCTGCATTCAAATAAACTTTCCAAACAACTTTTTGAAGTGGATGTGCTTACGCATATTAACCAGTTGGAACGAATTGATCCCAAACTTTTTCAAACCATAAAAGAGATACAACCGACGGAGCAGCGACTAATTACACTTCATCTTAAAACCGGAATTATTCAGTTACTCATCAAGTCGAATTCATTTATTTCTGACAAAGATGAGTTGATGCTTATTTCGGTGCACGACATTAAAAACCAGCTGGATGAAAAGGAGTTGGATTCGTGGCGGAAACTGATACGGGTAATGATGCACGAGATCATGAACTCAATCACCCCGGTAACCTCGTTATCAGAAAGTCTGGCCGGATATTTCTACAAAAACGGGGCAATGGTATCGCCTGAAGATATTAATACTAAAACGATTGAGACAACCATTCGCGGGCTGGAAGTTATTCGCGAACAAGGTAAGGGCCTGATCAATTTTGTGGATTCGTACCGCAAGATCACGCGGCTTCCAGCTCCTGAAAAGAAAGTCTTCCAGGTGAAAAACCTGATCGATCATATTCGTATTTTATCCTCTTCGTTTGAGAATGCCGAGCATGTTGAATTATCGTGCAGTGTTACGCCTGAACAACTCGAGTTACATGCCGATGAAAAGCAGATTTCGCAGGTACTCATTAACCTGGTAAAAAATGCCTATCAGGCCAACGATAGTAATACAACTGCAAAAATCAGGATCAAAGCCACGGTGAACGAAGCGGGACACCCAACCATTTCGGTTATCGACAACGGCCCCGGAATTTCGGATGAATTAATGGACAAAATTTTTGTTCCGTTTTTTACCACCAAAGAAAATGGTTCAGGAATCGGACTCAGTATTTCGCGCCAGATTATGCAATTGCACGGCGGAAGTCTGAAAATGAGCTCCGTTCCCGGAAAATATACTTCGGCAGTTTTAGTATTTTAATCCGAAAAAAGCCTTCTATTTCCTGCTGATGAAACGATCAACTGAAATTTTACCACTACCCGAAAGCAATAAAACAACATAACTTACCAGGTAGAATAAAGCCATTTCTTTGCGACCAAATGGATCGGCACCATGAACGATAAACGCAGCAACAGCCATGGTAACAATTAATGGAATTACGGCCAGACGAGTTCCCAATCCAAGCATTACAAGAATGGAGCAGAAAAATTCAGCGAAAACAGCCAGTACCAGTGAAACTTCAGCCCCCAATCCAAGCGGATCGCCAAACTGCATTTCACCGGCTAAAAGGCGCTGTAATTTTGGGAATCCGTGAGTTAGCATAAAACCACCCGATGCCAAACGCAGCAGCAACAGTGATAAATGAACACTGGTATTGTTTAATTTTGTTCGAAATAACTGATTCATAGCTTCTGTTTTTTTATTTTACACCAAAACAACCACACTTTAAAATTGTTGGCATCACCTTTCGAAATTACAATTAAAAAGCCCGATAACCACAAGGTTATCAGGCTTTTCAACTTGATATAAATCAACTCTTTCTTCTTAATCCTCTTTACTTAGTAAGCGAACTTCAATCAAACGCATGCTTGATTGATTGCCAGAAGCTTGTACCTTAAATGTCAGTTCTTGCTTAGCTAATTCGCTATCAGGTATCGGAATTACTTTTTCCAGGATGGCATCTTCATCTCCTCCATTCAGTTCTATAGTACCTACAGAAATGTTGTTCACAAGTATTTCTGCCGAACGCGGATAGGCCGAATCAAAATATTTCAGGTGTAAAAAACGACCTGTTTTTTCCGGATTTTTCAGATTATAGCTAAAGAAACGGCGTGTTTCGCGGTAGTGATAATCATTTGCGTAGCCGGTTCTTGATCCTTCAAATTTTACGAAGTGATCTGATTCGGGCTGCTGTTCCCCTGATTCAACCTTATCAACAGTAATGGCATCCAGCGCAATTTGGGCTTTTTCTGCCTCCTCAACTTCACGAATCATATCGTTCAGTTCTTCGTTGGTTGCCTGCGACCAGTACATGTTGTAGCGCGACTCGTGTATCCGGTAAAACGGCAACAATTCCAGTCCATTTTCATATTTTTCAGGATATAAACCGCTTAGTTTGAAAGCCAGTTTATCACCGTCTTCTTTTTCCAGCATCGATGGCAAATTATCAGCCGGTGCAACAACTACAGGGCGGTCTTTCAGCGGAATCATTTTACCATGTGCAACGTGTCCCATTCTGCTTGCATCGGCATATAATCCTTGCAAATCTTCAGTACCTGTTTTTGCTGCCAGCACAATTGGTCCGTATTTGAAAGCATAATTATTACTGCCATCTTCCAACTGTTCTACCGTAATTTTCATGGGTAAAACCAGCTCTACTTTATCGCCTTTTTCCCATTCCCGGTTAACAACAGCATAACCATTTTCCGACAGCTGGTATTTAGCTGCCTTTCCGTTCACCAGTACTTTCAGAGCTCCGTCTTCAACCCACGAAGGGTAACGCAGGTGCAATTCAAATTCCGTTGTTTCTTTTGGATTGATGGTTAGATAAACCTTGTCCTCATCAGGAAACTGAGTTTCCAAAACCACTTCAGTTTCTTTTTCTTTCCAGTTTAAAACCGATGGAATAAACAGGTTTACATAGAGCGACTTATCGCTGTGCGCATAAATCATTTCACCATATTTCCCGGGATTTTCGATACCGGAACCCACACAACACCAAAAGCTGGTTTGAGGTTGCGAATAAACCCTGTAGTGGTTGGGTCGCATAGGTGTAAAATAAACCAGGCCACCATTGTCGGGGTTAACCGACGCCAAAATATGATTGTAAAGTGTCTTCTCGTAATAGTCGATAAAATCGCTGTTATTGCCAAAAGTGGGATACAGCATTTTGGTCAGTTTCAGCATATTGTACGAGTTGCAGGTTTCCGGCCCTTCAACCGATGAAATCATTTCCGAAAAATCGTCTTTTGGATGAAAATGCTCGCGAACACTGTTTCCGCCAATTGCCACGCTGCGGCCGTTTACCACTGTATTCCAGAAAAAGAGGGCTGCATCCGACCAGGTTGAATCGCCATCCAACTCAGCAATACGCTGATAACCGATCACTTTTGGAATTTGTGTGTTAGCATGTTTCCCATTTAGCTCATCGTGATGTTCGATTAAAGGATCGAGAATTTCGCGATGGGAGAATTTTTTAGCCAATTCAAGGTATTTTTCGTCGCCGGTAATATCGGCTACATCGGCAAATGTTTCATTTAAACCGCCGTGCTCGCTTACCAGCATGCTTTGAATTTGTTCATCGCTTAACCCGGATGTCAAATCCAGCATCCAGTCAGTCATGTCGATCAGCATTGTTTTAGCCGTTTCGTTTCCTGCATCAATCCAGGCATCGCGCAAACCGGCATAGGTTTTATGAATGTTATAAAGTGGCACCCATTTGCCATTTAGATTAAAACCTCCGGCACGAATTTCACCATTTTTTACTTCTTCCCACATGCTCACTCCTCCGGGAACTCCACCAATATATCCAGTACCAATAGCATCCTGGCAGCGTTTTAATTCCGAAATCATGTAGTCGAGTCGTTCCTTCATTTCCTTATTTCCGGTTGACGCGTACATCAACGAAAGCGCAGTTAGGTAATGACCTCCAATGTGCCCGTCGAGCCCGGTGTTCTCCCAGTTGGGATAACTCTCGGCTTTTGGCTCCAGGCCGGCTTCGCGCAGAAAAGGAGCCAGCAAACGATCGGGATCAAGTGCCATCAAATAGGCGATATCTTGTTTCTGTGCATTTTTAAATTCGCTGTCGAGCAATTTTACATCGCTGAGATTAAAATACTCAACAGGCGAATTATCTACTTCTTTAACACATGAATTGAGTGCAAAAAATACGATTATGAATAACGTTATATACTTCATTTTAATAATAAATTACTGTTTTAATTTTAACAAGATACTTTCGTGCGCCGAAAGACTTTGATCAATGGAGCCGGAGAAATTTCCAAGATTTTCTCCCGACCACATATTAATTGCTGAACATTCGCCATCGATACCCAATTCAGAAAGTTCAACACCTACATTTAACGGTTCTTCCTCATCTGAGATATTGAACAAGGCCAGATAAGTCTCGCCTGTATTTGGATTTTTAGAAGTGATGCCCACTTTATTTTCATACTGGAATAGTTGTTTTACACCGGTGCTTTCGTGGTGCATTTTCAGCACATCTTCGTTGGTCAACAACGAAAGGGTGAATTCATCGTTACTTGGCAGATCGCCGCCAAACATCAGTGGCGATTTAAAAATAGTAAACAAAGTCATCAACGAATACTGCTCGTCAGGAGTTAGTCGCGTCATGCGCTCCTCGCCACGCTCTCCGCGAATTGAGATACGTCCCAGCGGAATCATATCACAATCGGGCCAGGTACCGGGAGCAATGTGCGGGTACCATTGTTCGCACACTTTAATCAGGTGATCGAAATGATGCCAGGTATCCCAAACATCGTCGACCATGCGCCACATATTGGCATGTTCTTTTACATGGTCGGCAGCGGAAATTGGTGTTGCTCCGGGCGATGTACTTAAAACAATCGGGCGGCCACAATTATCGATGGCATTCCTGATCAGCTCAATTTCTCCCTGGTGGTATGGGCGCGACAAGTCGTCGATCTTAATAAAATCAACTCCCCAGCCTGCATACATATTCATAATCGAGTTGTAATACTCCTGCGCACCGGGTTTATTGGCAACAATAGTGTAATTATCCCGTAACCACGGGCACTGTAATTCGGTGGAATAAACCTGATCGGCAGTAATACCGTCGGTTCCCAGAATCGGCAATTTATTTTCAACCGCCACTTTCGGAATACCTCGCATAATGTGGATACCAAATTTTAATCCTTTGCCGTGTACATATTCGGCCAGCTCCTTAAAACCCTTGCCATCGGCAGCCGAAGGGAAACGGTTTACTGCAGGTTGGTAACGTCCGTATTCATCAATTACATAACGCGGATCGGTTTGATTGTAACCACCGGCTTTGTCGTTCTCAACAAACCAACGAATATCAACCACAATGTATTCCCAACCATAATCCTTTAGGTTCTCAGCCATGTAGTCGGCATTGGCTTTCACCTCGTGCTCTTCAACGGTTGGCCCGTAGCAGTCCCAACTATTCCAACCCATTGGTGGTGTTTCGGCCCATGTCTTAAACTCGCCTTTGGCAAACGGCTCCGGTTGTTTCTGATTGTTACAGGCAAAAAGTGCAAAAAAAATTGCGACAGATAGTAGTTTTAAGCTCTTCATATTTTTATTGAATTTATTGACACAACAAACGCTTTGCGCATAATATCAAAAGTAAAACAAACTCATATTTTTCGAGATGTCATTTGTAAGTATTATGTGTACAATTCGTTAAAAACCCTGCACATAGTTGTTATCGGGTAAATCTCGGGGAAAATTACAGAAGCACTTTATAAATACAGCTATTATTCTTATAATTAGAGGTATTATTCCTGCGATGGATTGAAGATACTACTTCTGCTTTTACCTTTTTATCTGCAACAAATGAAAACATGAGTTCGGCAAAACCTTCGGAGCAGTAACACAATATCGATGAGTCCACTCCCTTTTCCCGATTTACCATCGGACAAACACAATAGTCCTTATTTTCATTGGCTAATATTACACCGGCATCTTTATCGTATTCAACTTTCCATCCCCACTCTTTTTCAAGAAATGAATTGAATTTTTCAATATCGCCTTTGTAAGGTTTCAGCACTTTATCCATTTCCAGATGCCGAAAGTGTACCTGGGCACAATTTTTCAGAATTTGTTGCGAAGCCTCGGTGTTATCGTCGATACTTTTTAAGAGGGTTGAAATCCACTCCTGCATAAGTAATTTCCCTGAATCGGGTTGTTCTTCTGCACGCCCGTCATTTGCAATAGCCATAAATCCGCAAAAACAAGAACCCGCAAGGCACGACTTTTTTATAAAACTCCTACGACTGTTATTTGTATCCATGTCTTCCATCTCAATAAAATTTGAAGAAGGAGCCTGACCTCATCATGAAGTCAGGCTCCTTTTATAATTGTGATTTAATTGACTAATATCCCGGGTTCTGGCTCAAGTTAGTGTTTGTTTCCAGTCTTCCGCGAGGAATTGGATATATTGAGCGATAATCGCCGTTTGGAGAGTGCGACAGATAAGACTTTGTTGTGTAAACCCCAAATCTAATCATATCCTGGCGACGGCGTCCTTCCTGGTTGAACTCCCAGCCCAACTCATCAAGGAAACGACCGTACTGAATATCGCTACCACCTTCTTCTGTGGTATCGAATTCGTTACGCAGACCATAGTCATACACACTTCCTTCCATCAATTCAGCGCCTGTTACTGTTGCTTTTGCCGCATCATCGAAGGCTCGTGCTCTAACTTCAGAGACAAGCAGTGCTGCTTCATCAGCATCTCCTGTACGAAGTAAACATTCGGCCTTCATCATCAACACATCGGCATAACGGAACAAAGGGTAATCGTTATTCAAAATATTTGATGATCCCAGTGCAATTTCAAATTTCTCGAAACGATAGCCATGAATTTCTTCAGAAGTATGAACTCCAGGCAGTTCGTTAATCAATGCCAATGGTTCTCCAACCAAGCTACCCATTGTTACATAGAGCGGATCGCCGGCAGCCGAATATTGTTGTCCCCTCATAAAATTGTTGGTAAGGCGCTTATCTTCCGGATCAAATGTGTTGATAAACTGAGGAATAGCACACATACCACCCCATGGTGTTCCCTGTAAATTGTATTTTGCCTGCATTGATGGCTGACAAGTTTGCATGTGTATATCAAACGTGTTCCAGTTAGTTGTATACTGATCGTCAATAGACAATCCGAAAATAATCTCCTTCGAATTTTGATTTTCGGTAACAAACACGCTCTTCTGGTTACCTTCCAGCGCATAACCTGCACCAGAATTAATGATTGCGTTACATTGCTCGAGGCATTCGTTCCACATTGCAGTGCCGGTATAAACTTCGGCATTTAAATACATCTTGGCCAGCAAAGTACGTGCTGCCCATTCGTTAAAACGACCGTAAGTAAGCGCATTAAAATCGGATGACAGGTACTGAAGGTTATCCGTAATTTCGGTAACAATAAAGTTGAATACTTCGCTTCTTGAACTTTGTTCGGGCAAAAATCCTTCCTCAACATCGAATTGGGTTACCAACGGAACATTTCCATATAAATCGATAAGTATGTAATAGTAACTTGCCCGTAATACTTTCAGCTCTGCAAGCACTTCCTCTTTGGTCTCTTCAAGAGGAAGGAAACCAGATTCTACCTGGTAAATTACACGATTACAGTTGGCAATACCTGAGAATGTTCTGTCCCAGGTCTGATATACATTATCATCATCGGTAGTCCAGGTGTGTTCGTGGATACGGCGGTAAATACCACCATCAACCCAACCGTTCGGACGCCCCGGAATTACAACCTCATCGGCACCTACTTCTTGAGCTCTCCACAAACCATTCCACTCCAATAATATTTGTCTCCAGTTTCCGTATGCCGAGCCAACAATGGCTACAATATCTTCTTCTGTTGGTTCGAATTGTTCGGCAATAATTTCTCCGTAACTCGTGTCTTCCAACTCGGTACATGATGAAATGACCAAAGCCAGAATTAGAAATAATATACCGAATTGATTGCTATATTTTATTTTTTTCATTTCTGATCAGTTTTAGAATTAAAAGTTAACGTTTACACCCAAAGTAAATGTCCGTGTTGTCGGATACTTATCCCGACCGTCGTTACCCGGATCCAGACCGCCCCGGGATACTTCCGGATCTACACCTTTATAACCTGTGAAGGTGAAAGTGTTCAGAGAAGATACGTAAACGCGCGCTCCTTTGATGTATTCATTGTCGAGATCAAAAGTGTATCCCAATGTAATGTTGTCAATTTTCCAGTAATCACCGTCTTCAATGTAGTACGAGTTGTACTCCAGATCCATTTCATCGCTCAATACTGCTTTTCCGAATATCGGATCGTAAGCCGATTGTAAACGGTTGTATTGAATTGACATTGTATTTTCGAGGTACATACGCTCGAAATTCAGAATCTGGAAACCAAAAGCACCACGCATGGTTACACCCAGATCAAAATTCTTATAACGGAAATTGTTATTCCAACCTGCATAGAATTTTGGCAAACCGTTTCCAAGAACATGTTTGTCCTCAAAAGCGCGCGAGAACTCATCTGAAGGAACTGCATTTCCTTCGGCGTCTTCGTAAATCCACTTTCCGTCTTCGTCAACATCAATAACTTTAAATCCGTAGAAATTACCGATTTTATCGCCAATATCAACACGGTGAGTAAACGTTTGAATAGGTTCGCCTGTTCCTCCGGTAGTAAAGTACTCCTGGGTTGCCTGGTACAAATCGTTTGATAAACTAACCAGTTTATTCGAGTTGGTAGAGAAATTAAAACTACTTACCCACTCAAAATCACGTGTTCGCACCGGTACTACATTTACCAATACTTCCAATCCCTTGTTTTCCATTTTACCAACATTGGCACGCGTTTTTGTTACCAGGTTTGGTGGTACCGGAACGGTGAAATCGTATAACAGTCCGTCGATAGTACGTTTATACGCATCGATACTACCGCTTATACGGCTGTCTGCCAAAACAAAGTCAACTCCCAGGTTGGTTTCCTTTTTCTCCTCCCAACGCAGGTATGGATTTGGATTTCGTGTAGGCGCCAATGTTTTCATCCACTGTCCGTTTGAATAAACCGAACCGGAATAACCAATGGTAGCAACACCCAAGAACAAGTCACTTGGCTGTGTACCTGTTACACCATAACCGGCTCTGAATTTCAAGTCGTCAACAAAAGAAACATCCTCCATAAACGACTCTTCCGAAATACGCCAACCAACAGAAACTGATGGGAATGTACCCCATGGCTCTTCGGTTCCATATAACTGGCTTGCCGCTTCATGACGCAAACTGGCCATTAACAAATAGCGGTTTTTGTAGTTATAATTTAAACGTCCGAAGAAACCAATAAGGTTAGTTTTGGTTCTTCTGCTTCTGATACCTGATGAGGTTCCACCTTCAAGAATTCCGGTACCCAGCTGAATCTGATCTGCACCAAACAGGTCGGTAGGAAAATCCTGATTGGTCATTAATAAATCATGCCAGTCGTTATCCTGGTAACTGTAACCACCTAAAACGTTAAAACGATGTTCTCCAATAATCTTAAGGTATTCAGCCGTTAACTCAACCAGTCGATCGATCGATTCAACCGAAGTATTAGAGGCATATCCGTTTAATCCGCTGCGAATAGTTGAGATATGATTTTTTGTTTCGTAATAACTCCCGCGTGAGTTGTATTTTGAATAGCTAAACAATCCTTTTAAGGTAAGCCCATCGAATGGATTAACGATAACTGTTCCATTCATTCGCGACCACTGCGAACGTTCCTCACCGTTACTTTCTTTAATTCGGGCTACAGGATTATCATAGTTGAAAGCTCCAGGGTTCTCGTACCATGTACCATCCTCGTTTTTTATTGGTGCTGTTGGGTTGTAAATTTTTGCCTGGCGATATGTGTAATTTGTATTGGCAACATTATCGTGGTATATGTTTCGCGACAATATGCCCAGGTTGAATTTAATCAAATCATCAAACATACTGTGGTTAATATCAGTACGGGCAGTGAAGGTTTTTTTACCTGTTTTCAGGAAAATACCTTCGGTATCGTTGTAGTTTACGCTTGCCAGGTAATTCGTTTTGTTATTTCCGCCACGGAAAGTTAAGTTATGAACCTGAGAGAAAGGCGTTTGTGTGATCTCATCAATCCAATCGTTTGACGCGCCAAGGTCGTCGTTTGCATCGCGGATACCATCTGAAATTTGCTGACGATAATCAGCCGCAGTAAGCATTTCTGCCTTTTTCGCAATTTGCTGTGTTGAAATATATGCGGTGTATTCTACCGTTCCATCGTATTCGCCACTGGCGCGTTTTGTGGTAATCAGAATTACTCCATTTGTACCGCGTGTACCATAAATTGCTGCTGCCGAACCGTCTTTTAATACGTCAATCGATTCGATGTCTTCAGGAGCTACAGCATTAAAATCGCCGGGTACTCCGTCAATCAGCACCAATGGGCTGCCGCTGGTTCCAAAAAGTGTTGTGTTACCTCTTAATGTAATTGAGGTTCCGGCCAGTGGATCACCGCTACTTGAAGTAATGGTTAAACCGGCAACTTTACCCTGAATCAGCTGCCCCACATCTTTAACACTACCTTTTATAAAGTCGTCAGACTTTACTGAAGATACAGCACTGGTAACATCGGCTTTTTTTACTGTTCCGTAACCGATGGCCACTACTTCTTCAATTCCAATGGCATCAACCACAAGGGTAACATCGATGTTGCTTTGGTTGCTAACTTCAACTTCCTGTGTGCGCATTCCAACAAACGAATACTGCAAAACCGCATCTTCGGCTGCTACCTGTAAGCTGTATTCACCGTTTACATCAGTAACGGTTCCTTGCGCAGTTCCTTTAATAACAACGGTTACACCGGGCAACGGTTCTCCGAATTCGTCGACCACCTTTCCGGTAATTCTGTTTTCCTGATCTGCATCATCTTCCGATCTGAAAGACAATTTTCCATCTTTACGCACAATAATGTATCGATCAACCACCTCATAGGTCATATCGGTATTGGCCAGTACGTCATTCAAAATATCGTTAATGGTGGCATTTTTTTTCGATATCGATACTTCTTTTAAATCTTCAAGATCTTCTTTTTGATAAAAGAAGTAGAACTCACTTTTTTCTTCGATTTGACGAAACAGCTCGATAAGGTTGTTGTTTTCTAACGAAACATCAAGCTTAGTGTTTTGCGAATACGTTGAGGCACTGACCGTAATCAATCCAATCAACAAAAAGGAAAACGTAAGTTTCATTTTCAATAAGTTTTGGTTCCACGACCGGTTATTACCAATCGCTTTAATTAGTTTTTTCATACATTTACATGGTTTAAATTATTACTAAGATGTTTAAATCGATTTGCGGTAGAGATGTGGCGGCATTTCTACCGTTTTTTGTTCATAAGCGAATTTACATAGGCATTATTTTTTAGTTATGGTTACTTTATCTTTTGCACCCGGCATATGCTTAAATTCTATTTCAACCGGCAGTAAGAGCTCGAATGCTGTTATAATCTGACTAAATGGTTTATCCTTAAGTATGGTTCCCGAGAAGTTGAGTTCTTCTACATCTTTATCTTCCAGCGTTATATCCACATTATACCATCTTTCCAAACGCTCGCATATTTCTGAGAGCTTTTCGTCGTGAAATACAATTTTACCTTCTGTCCACGAAACATAAAAGCCGGTATCTACCGTTTTCAGTTTTGCTTTAAGCGACACATCGTCGATAGTGAGTTGCTGCGATGGTTTCAGGTGTGCAACATTATCTCCATTCAGGTTATTTACATTAACACTCCCTTCAACGAGCGTTATTTCACTGTTGCTGTCGTTTTGGTACGATATAACGTTAAATTGAGTTCCCAAAACTTCTACAAAAGAGTGCTTCAATCTTACCCGAAACGGAACATCCGATTTTTCCACATCAAAATACGCTTCTCCATCGAGGGTCACATTTCGGCTTCCCCGGCCAAACGAATTGCTGTATTTCAGGGTTGTTCCGGAGTTTAGCCACACGTGAGTTCCATCGTATAAAGTAATTTCCGACATTTGCCCCAGTGGCACTTTTACTTCTGCAAACTGCTCTACGTTTGCCCTTTCGCCCCAAAGCTGAACCACCAAACCACCCAACAACAAGGCAACTACAAAAACGGCAGCATATCCCGAAACTTTCCGGAAGAGCTGCATGGTTTTGTTTTGTAGATTTCCTTTAATATATGTCCATGAACTTTGCTGCGAAACATGCGAAAGCTGTTGAGTTGCTTTAATATCCTCATTCAAATACGCTATTTCGGAGTACTTTTTAGCATATTTTTTATCCGTCAGATACGAACTCAGCTCACTTAACTCATTGGCATTTGCCTCCTTATGAATTTTTAGTGTCGCCAGTTCCCAAAATCTATCTTCGTTGTGTTCTTTCATTAAATTCTTTTTAAAGAGCAACTACCGGCTTGACAGCTACTCTTTGAAATACTACCTAACCAAACTTATCTCTAATAATACCTTTTCGTATTTATATGACGAGTGCAGGTTTGAATGAGGGTGACAGAAAAGTGATTATTTTAAATTTTCTTCAGAAAACAGAAAAAGAAAAAGTCAACAGGATCTAACGATTCCTTTAAAAACCGGTATGCACGAACCATTTGCGTTTTTACTGTATTCTTTGTAATCCCTAGCTTTTCGGCAATTTCCTGGTAAGTGCACGATTCAAAAATGGCAAGTTCCAAAATTTGTCTGCGTTTTTCGGGCAACATCGAAATGGCTGTATATAATTTTGCATATCGTTGTTCATCATTCACCTCCGCCTCGTCGGGAATATCCGGAATCTGATCAAATGAAATCGTATTATCATGTTTCGCCCGGTGATAGTCGATAATAGAATTTCGCAACATTTGATACAAATACGACTCCAGCGAAGATTTTATTTCAATGTTTTTTCTTTTTTTCCAAATCTTTAAGAAACAATCCGAAACAATGTGCTCAACCTGTTGATGATCGTTGATTGATTTAAACGCAAACAAACACATGGGTTGAAAATACCGTTTATGCAAATCGTGCAATGCGTTTACATCTCCACTCCGAATATTTTGCCACAACTTTAGTCGATCCACATAGTTTAGTTTGATGTAAACAAAAATAGCATTGTTTAAACTTAAAATCCAAATTATTTCTTCATCGCTGTTTCGCGAAATCGTTTTGAATGATTACCTGAAGAACATATTTTGCCCAATATCGTTTAAATCCATAGTTTTGTAGGCAACCATATATTTGAATCTGTACTTATGCGAGATGTTATCAAATGCGGCGTTTTATTACTCCTGATTTTTCGTATTTGCTTAAATAGCAGTGCACAAAAAAGTACATTTTTAGAACAACCCCGACTCAATTACCTCACCACCAAAGAGGGGCTCCCTCAAAATACCATCGATTGTATTTTAAAAGACAGCAAAGGTTTTATGTGGTTTGGTACCTGGAACGGGCTGTGCCGTTTTGATGGATATACTTTTCAAATATTCCAAAGCCAGCAAGAAGAGTGGCTTCCCGGAAATTTTATACATACACTGTGCGAAGACCAAAACGGAAACCTTTGGGTAGGCACCTATAAAGGACTTGCCTATTTTGATTACTCGTTGATGAAGTTTACCGAAATACCGCTTTTAACAGAAAAATTTGGAGGTATCTCAATCAAACACATCATAAACGACAAAGACAACAACATTTGGGTTGCCACCGTAGGAAATGGTATCTGGAAAATTAAAAACGAAGGGCAAACCGTACTATCGGTTGAATCGGTTTTTGAAAACCAGCTTACCGACAAAATTGTAAATCATTTATGCCTTTTGCCCGATAACCATCTACTGGCCGGTACCGTTAATGGTTTAAGCGTAATCAACCTATCGGGTGCTAAACCCAGCCCTTTGTATGAAAGACTTATTGAAAACATGAGTGGTCTGAACATTTCAGCTATCCTTGCCGACCACAAAGAAAATATTTGGCTGGGAACAACAAATATTGGCTTATACCAATTTAACCCTGGCACACTTAACATTACTTATTTTGGAGCCAGCAACAACAATCCCTTCGATCTGAACCACTTAACGGTTAATGATATTATTGAAGACCGCAACGGAATAATAACGGTTGGCACACTGGGTGGTTTAAATTTTTACAATCCATCTACACAACATTTTACAAGCCTGCCAACAAGTAGTGAGGAACGCAAATACCTGAACAATCCTTTTATCAATTCGCTTTATGCCGATAATTTGGGCAACATTTGGATTGGTACCGAAAAAGGAGGAATTAACCATTATAACACCTATCAGAAGCCATTTAATGCGCTTACCCACGAAGCTTCCAATCCTAATTCAATAAGCCACAATACCATCAACTCCATCTTTACCGAAGACGATGTATTATGGATAGGAACAGCCGGTGGAGGAGTAAACCGCATTAGCGACAACGGCCTAAAAACAATCCATTTCCAATATTCAGACGAAAATCCCCAAAGTATAAGCAGCGACTTTGTAACCTGTTTTATCCGCGACAGCCAAAACCATATGCTAGTGGGAACCTGGGGGGGCGGATTAAACAAATTGCTCTCCGAAAAACAAAATCGTTTTGAAATTTTGGTAAATATACCCGGCGACAACAGAAGTCTGTGCAATAACTTTATTTCCAGTCTCGAATACCTCGACAACAAACACATTTTAATAGGTACGCTGGGAGGACTTGATATTTATAATCCCGAGGAAAACATTTTCCTGCATGTTCACGAAAAAATGAACATTGATGAGCCGCTCGAAATTGGTTGTCTTTTAACCGACCGCAAAAACAGAGTCTGGGTGGGTACTGAAAATGGTCTGTACCGTTTCAAACGATCGGAACTACTTGCACTTAACGACAATACCGAACAAATTGATTTCGAGAAATATTTACCTGATCCAGCTGATTCAGTATCGTTAGCGGGTAATTATGTTACTTCACTGTTCGAAGCACACGACGGAAACATTTGGATTGGCACCTACGGAGACGGCATTTGCAAATACACCGAAAACGAAAATAGTGGTGGTTTTATTAGTTTCAACCAACAGGACGGATTGTGCAATAACGTTGCATATGGTATTGAAGAAGACGCTGAAGGAAACCTTTGGATATCTACCGATAACGGATTATCGAGGTTTGATCCGATTAGCGAAACGTTCCAGAACTTCTACTCAAGTGATGGATTATTGAGCGATCAGTTTTATTGGTCGGCCTCCTGCTCCGACGACCGGGGTAATTTATATTTTGGCGGCGTTGAGGGCCTCAACTATTTTAATCCGGCCGAATTCGAATCGTATCCAAATATTCCACAGCCTGTATTTACACAATTCTCGGTATTTAGCGATCCGGTGATTATTGGCGAAAAATACCATTCAAAAGTAATTTTGAATGCACCGATAAGCGAAACACAGGAAATCTCACTCTCCTATAAAGATGCAGTTTTCTCCATCGAGTTTTCAGCGTTGGATTATTTCCAACCCGGGAAAATAAAATATGCCTACCAAATGGAAGGTGTCGATCAGGATTGGGTTGAAGTGCCCGCCTCTCGTCGATTTGCCAATTACACCAACCTTTCCGGAGGGAGGTATACTTTTAAGGTAAAGGCTGCAAACAGCGATGGTCTATGGTCGGAAAATTATTCAACACTTTCCATAAACATTATTCCTCCGTTCTGGGAAACTGCCTGGTTCCAGTTTTTGGCAGTTCTATTCATTATCGGAATGGTTTTAATTTACATTCGTTACCGCACACAATTCTTAAAGGAACAAAAGCGCAAGCTGGAAAAACAGGTTCGCGAGCGTACTTTTAAAATTGAAGAACAAAAAGAAGAACTGGAGAAACAGAACCTACAAATTGCCAAACAGCGTGACGAAGTAATCGAACTGAACGAAAAAGTAAAGTTGGTAAACCAATTACGTTTGCGATTCTTCACCAATATTTCGCACGAATTCCGCACACCGTTAACGCTTATTATTGATCCCCTGGAACAGTTAATGAAAAACATGAAGGGCGATGCCAATACACAAAACACCCTAAATATTATTAACCGAAATGCACAACGTTTGCTGCACCTCATCAACCAATTACTCTATTTCCGCCGCATCGAAACCGGAAAGTTAAAACTGAATATCAGCAAAGGCAACCTGCAACAATTTTTGTATGGTATTTTCGAGTCGTTTAAAGACCTGGCAGAGCACCAAGAAATTAACTACCGCTTTATTGAAACCGAAATAACCGAAGAAACCTGGTTTGATGCAGAGAAAGTGGAAAACGTATTTTACAACCTGCTTTCCAATGCCTTTAAAAACACTCCTCCTTCCGGGTCAATCACCTTAAAGGTTGAGAAAATTACAGAAGAACGAGAAGATTGTATTCCAACGCCGTTTGTGGCGATCAGTGTTATTGATACCGGACGTGGAATCTCCAAAGAACATATGCCCCACATTTTTAACCGATTTTATAAAGATGCAGAATCGGGAAAACAAACTGATTTTACCAGCTCGGGTATAGGTCTGGCACTTACCTACGAGATTATTCAGGCACTAAATAGCGAAATAAAAGTGGAAAGCGAACCTCGGAAAGGCAGTACTTTTACAGTGTACATGCCTTATTCGAAAAACCGTTTTGAAAGTGACCAGGTTAACGAAACCAGCGTACCAACCGAAATTAACCTGGAAGGTAGGGTAAATGTACTTACCGAGCATATTGTAGCGCGTAACACCAATTACGAACTGGATGAAGTAACATCCGGCAACAAAACAAAACCTACCATTTTAATTGTGGAAGACAATTTTGATTTACGTAGCTTCCTGCTACAAACGCTACGATCGGGGTATCGGGTTTTGGGTGCCGAAAACGGAAAAATTGGGTTGGAAATGGCCAAAAAGTATTCGCCTGAATTAATTGTCAGCGATGTGATGATGCCTGTTATGGACGGAATTGAACTGTGCAGCCGACTGAAAAAGAACATCCAAACCAGCCATATTCCCATTATTCTGCTTACAGCAAAAAATATGGTAGAAAGCTGGATTGAAGGACTGGAAACCGGTGCCGACGACTACATTCCGAAACCGTTCAACCTGCAAATTCTGGAAATAAAAATGCGCAACATAATCGAGTCGCGCCGAAAGATTAAAAACATATTCAGCAGTCCCGAGACGGTGGCTCCCGAAAAATTGTCATCAAACAAATTAGACGAGGAGTTTATTACAAAAGCTTACCAGGTATTGGAAAAAAATTACATCGAACCAAACTTTTCGGTGGAACAATTTGCCCGCGAAATGTTTGTAAGCCGAAGTTTGTTGTACAAAAAAATTAAGGCATTAACCGACCTTAACATTACCGATTTCATCAATTCATACAAGTTGAAAAAGTCGGTTGAAATGATAAAAACCACCGATCAATCCATATCCGAAATTGCCTTTAAGACCGGTTTTAACGACCCAAAATACTTCAGCCGTATTTTCAAAAAATTCTACGGGTCGAGCCCTAGCGAGTTCTCCAGGTAACTCTTTTCCGACTAATTTCCTGCTAATTACACCCCTGTAGTTCAGATTTCCTCAATCGTCCACTTTCAATATTAAATTGTCCACCACATTCGATACTAACCCGCCGTAATTTTACACTCAGAATTTACGTGTAAACCAATTTAATTAATTATGAAGAGAAACTTAACTTATTTATTGAGCTTATTTCTTTTTACTTCCGGAATAAGTAAAAATACTAAAATGTTGAGGTACGCCTTGTACGTGGTAGTTTTAGCAGCATTTAGTATAGTTGGGTGCGAGGAGTTGGATACTTATTCAATTGATGCGCCCTCTGACCTGCAAAGCAGAATCGACTCAATTGCAGATGCAAAAGCAAATATGGATACAGGCGATACTACTTACATCAACATTGCTACAGCGATCGTTGGTGCTGAAGATTACAGTTCCGGTTGGTGGACTGCATTCTCTGATTATTTCACTATCCCAACCAATAAACTATTGGTTTTAGAATTTATTAACCACAATGGGGGTAGCGGAAATAACTGGAACAACTGGAATCTTGGTGTAGCCAACGAAGTAGCAGATCGTGATGCTGACGGTTACCAGGAATATTTTGTACTCCGTTCTGATGCTTACGGCTGGGGTAACGAGGATTTTGACTTAGGCCTGGTCTCTCAAAACTATCCCGATACCGATGGAGACGATGATATTTGGAACGACTTCCGTGCTACGATGGATGGTGCTCATGTTACGATAGAAATTGATCACTCGCCTACCGGTAATGTATTTGTAACAGCCACTGCCGTTGGAACCAATGGTACTGAACTGGTTGAAACTTATCAGCAACCTGTTTCGGCCACTCAGGATATCACGGCTTTCTTAATTTGCGACGCCAGCTATTTTGAAATGAAAAGCGCCTACTTATTACCATCAAAAGTAACTGTAGTAGAAGATGTTGCTCCGGTTTCAATTTCGGTTACAGGAGCTCCTGAATTTGTTGAAATTGGCAACGAAGACTTCTGGGGAGATGCGGCAGCCACCGTTACTTACGCCGATGGATCTTCTGAAGAAGTTGATACTACCAATCTTTCATTCTCGGTAATTCCTGATATGACAACGCTTGGAGAAAAGACAGTTATTGTAGCTTATAACAAAACCAAGCAAGGCGAATTGAGCGAGCCTGTAACAACCTTATATACTTTGGAAGTTACCAACTCGGTTACTGCCCTTGAGGTTACTACAATGCCTAATATTACTGAATACTACTTCTATACCGATACCATGGATATCATATTCAATACAACTGGATTGATTGTAACGGCTACCTATTCCGATGGTACAACCGGCGTATTGTCGAACGAGGCGCTTCAGTTTAGCAAAATTCCGGCTGCCGAGGGTTCTCAGGATGTAGTTATTTCATATGTTGGTGCAACAAGCACAGTAACTACAACATACCCGCTGACGCTTATTAAAGGTATTGCCCAGGTAGGTGCTTACGACTTCTCTACCGGCTGGTGGACACAGTTCTCTGAGGATTACCCCGTTGCTTCAGGCGAAAGCAAAACAATTAAAATGTATGCTTACTCGAACGGTATTAATAACTGGAACAGTCCGAGTACAATTCTTCGTAAAGCTGACGGAACTGAATACGGTGTAGTTCGTATGGACAACTTCGGTTGGGGCGATGGTTATGCCACAGCAACCCTATCCAACGACTGGAACTTCGACATTTTTGGAGCAAACATAAGTGGATCTAAAGTTGAGATCACCGTAACAAATAATGGCGACAATACTGCCGACATTCGTTACGATGTTACTTATGCCACCGGCGAAACACATTTCCAGGAATATGCAGGAATAACGGTAGACAGCTCTGATTTGAATGCAGCGATTGTGCTGGAAGGATCTTATATCGTAATTGTTGAATAATCACTAAGATAAACTTATTTAAACTATGAAACGAGCACAAAATAGCTTCTCATTCAAGAAAATAACTTTAGTGCGAGTTCCATACGATACCATAATAAATAAAAAAATAAATCGTATGAAATATTTATATTTAATACTGTTGGGTTTGCTAGCGTTTTCAACGGCAACATACGCAGAAGGGAATGATAACGCCGACCAGGTGTCAATGGCTCAACAAGACAACATAACAGTAAACGGTAAAATCGTTGACGAAAGCGGCGAATCGCTTATCGGAGCAACCGTAATACAAAAAGGAACATCAAATGGTACCATTACCGATATTGATGGTAACTTCTCTCTTTCTGTTCCTTCAGATGCCATATTAGAAATATCTTTTATAGGATACAAATCTATTGAAGTTGGTGTTGAAGGAAAAACTCAACTCGGTAGCATTACATTGGCTCCGGATATGATCGGCCTCGACCAGGTAGTGGTTGTAGGTTACGGAACACAACGTAAAGTCGACCTTACCGGTTCGGTTGCAATTGTTGATACCGAAGAGATGAAAAAAGTATCTAACTCAAACATCTCAACCATGCTTCAGGGTAAAGTATCGGGTGTTCAGATTACATCTGACGGACAACCGGGAGCCGATCCAACAGTACGTATTCGTGGTATTGGTTCGTTTGGTAGCACTGCTCCTCTTTATGTTGTTGACGGAGTGCCAATGGGAACAACAATTCGCGATTTCTCGCCAAACGATATCGAAACACTACAGGTGCTTAAAGATGCTGCTGCTGCGGCAATTTATGGTTCGCGTGCTGCAAATGGTGTTGTTATCATCACCACAAAGCAGGGAAAAAAGAACCAGGCGATGAAAATCGACTATAAAGGGTATGTTGGTATCGATCAGGTACAGGAAGGTGTATACAATGTTATGGACGCATCGCAATACGCTCAATACGTTACCATGGCATACAATAACAGCGACATGGATGTTCCTGCCGGATACAATCCGTCAAGTGATAAATACCTTGATCCGAACGATGTAAACACCGATTGGTTTCAGGAAGCATTTAAAACAGGTATTCGTCAGAACCACAACATCAACTTATCGGGTGGTGGCGAAAACAACACTTACAACATTGCACTCGACTACTATAGTCAGGAAGGAACAATGGAAGGTGCAGGTCCTAACTTCGAACGTTATACTGCCCGTATAAACAACAGTATGGATGTTAAATTCATCAAAATTAAAACGAACTTCGTTTATAGCCACAGCGACCAGGACAATATGTCGTTGAGTAATGCCAATGAGTATGTTCAGGGTTTATATGGTGCACAATTTCCGGTTATGGCATCGGCTTTGCTTACACCGCCAAGTATTAAGGCTTACGATGAATCAACCTGGGTGCTGGACGATAAAATTTCGTCAGCATCAGAATACAACTACGACTCATACGGTTATGGTACTTATTATGACGATGTTCATGGAGACTTGCGTGTAACCAACCTTTTGCTTACCAATAATCTTTTGGAAAGAAACACGGTTGTTGACCGCATTGTTGCTTCAGGTTCGGCAAATGTTGACCTAATTGACATGGTTGGATTAAAAAGCGAAAATCACAAGTTCGAATACAACCTTAACTTATCGTACAGTAAAACCACTGCAAAGGACTTTACTTTCGTCCCTGCATTTATACAAAGTACAACAAACTACTTATCAAAAAGCAACGAAACCCTGTCGCAAGGCTATCGTAGTTTTAGCGATGCACTTATCGAAAACACAGTAAAATACGATGGTAAATTTGGACGTCATCACGTTAATGTACTTGCGGGTCAAACATTCCAGCGCGAACTCTTTCACACACTTGCAGGCAAAGGTGTTAACCTGCCTGAGCCATACTATTTGCAAATAAACAATGCAGAGGAAACAGCAGCTTCAACGTATGAAACCGAACACGTGCTGGCATCTTATATTGGTCGTATCAACTACAATTTCGATGATAAATATCTTCTTTCGGCTACCGTACGTCGCGATGGTTCAAGCCGTCTTTCTTCTGCCGACCGTTGGGATTGGTTTCCTTCTGTATCAGCCGGCTGGCGTATCGAACGTGAAAATTTCTTTCCTATCGATGAGTCGACTGTAAATCTATTCAAGATTCGTGGAAGCTATGGAGAATTGGGTAACGAGAACATTGGCGAATACCAATACATGGATGTAATGGCGAGAGGCAACTACACTTATAGCTTTGATAATAACAAGGTTACCGGATCCGCTATATCAAACTATGTAAACACTGGTATTATGTGGGAAAAAAAGAAAACGATTGACTTTGGCCTCGATCTTGGTATGTTCAGCAATAAGCTGGAATTTACTTTCGACTGGTATAAGTCAACATCAGAAGACCTTCTTTACAGTGTAGCCGTTCCAACCAATGCAGGTGCTACCAACGGAACAGTAACAATGAACGCAGCAACAATGGAAAACTCGGGTCTTGAGTTCTTACTTGCTTATCACAATCATCATCACGCTGTTAAGTTCGATGTTTCTGCCAACTTATCTACCCTTAACAACAAGGTAACAAAGTTGGGCGTTTCGGGCGAACCTCGTACCGATGGCAACAGCCGCACAGAAGTGGGTCGTGAAGTAGGTTCATTTTATGGCTACGTATACGAAGGTATTTTCCAATCGCAGGAAGAGATTGACAACCGTATTAATTCTGAAGGTAATTACGTGAACCAAAACGGAGCACAACCAGGCGACGTGGCTTACGCCGACCTTAACAACGACGGCGAAATTACCAACGAAGACCAGACTTACCTGGGTAGCGGTTTACCAGACTTTAATTTTGGTTTTAACGCCCGTGCTGAATGGAAAGGTTTGGACTTGAGCGTAGCAACACACGGAGCTGCAGGTTTTAAAGCTGTAGATTTTATTGACGTTGCATTAAGAGGCTCATATGGTGCACTAAACAAAAACGTTAATTTATTGAATGCCTGGACACCGGAGAATACAAATACGGATGTGCCTCGCATTGCTTACAAATCGTCAGGTTCAATTACCAACGATATGTTTAGCCAGCGGTATATTCAAGATGCATCGTACCTGAAAATTGCCAACATTGAATTGGGTTACAATATGCCCGACAGTTGGTTTGGCGGATACATTAGCGGAGTTCGCGTGTACGCATCGGCTCAAAATGTGGCCACATTGTCGAAATACAAAGGTTACAATGTAGATTTTGCAGGAGGAACATTCACCCCGGGTTACAACTACGCTTCGTATCCAACACCGCGAAGTATGATGTTCGGAGTAAACTTCTCATTCTAAAACTATAATCGAATAAACAAGATATCATTATGAAAAGATTAAATATAATTCTAATAATGTTGGCGCTTATTGGAGGCTTTACAGCCTGCAATGAAGAACTCAATGTTGTGAACCCGAATAATCAAACAACATATGATTTCGGGAATACAGAACCGGAACTTCAGGAGGCTATTATTGCCTGCTACAACCGCATACGCCTCGAAGGTACTTATGCCCGTGTTGGTTATACTTTAGATGCTGTACGTGGCGACGAAGTTTGGAACTCATCTCAGCAGTGGTATTTAGACTACGACAACCTTAACTCTCCGGGAACAATCGGAATCGGTGACGAGTGGCCCTGGCGCGACAACTATCATGTGGTAAACCGCACCAACTTTGTATTATCGAAAGTTGATGAAATTGATTTGTCGGATGATGCATATAACGAGATTAAAGGACAAGCTTTGTTCCTGAGATCTTTGGCTTACTATGCTTTGGCTACGTATTACCAAACTGTTCCTTTAATTACAGATTATGCTTCGTATTCAGACATTAACACCATGTATGCAGCAAACAACACGCAAGACGAAGTGTTCGACCAAATTGAGGCTGACTTTGCCGAAGCGATGAATATTTTGCCATCGCGCGATGAAGGTGGCGAGTGGGCCGGAGGTCGTGCTACATGTGGTGCTGCTGCCGGATATTTGGCTCGTACATTGATGTTCCGTCATAAATTTAACGAAGCTTATACGGTACTGAAAGACATTATTGCCGGTAAATACGGGCATTATGAATTGACTGCCGACTATGGAGACAACTTTAAAGAAGATACAGAAAACAACGCAGAGAGTCTTTTCGAAGTTCAATTTTTAGACTTTGGTACGGGTGGAACTGACGAAGAGTGGACTCCTGTAAACATTAGTTCGGAAGCAAGCCAGGGACACGCAGTAGAAAGTAACTTTGCCTCTCAGGAGTTGGGGAGCTGGGGCGACCTGGCAGGTTCTCCATGGTTGTACAACCTTTTTAGAGCAGAGAATTGTACTGATGGCCGACTGGATCCTCGTTTATACTGGACACTGGTAACTTACGAACCGGAATATGGTACATATACCGGATTAAAAACTGCGGCATATCCAAATGGAGATCCTCGTAGTAATACCATTTATCAGCAAGAAATTACTGAGACTCCGCTATCAAACAATGCACAGGGTGGTATCTCGATTGCGAAATTCACAAATGCGAGAAACAACATCTACAGTTCAATTACAAACGGATTGCACTGTGGTGTAAACCTGCGCCTAATGCGTTACAGCGATGTATTATTGCGTGCGGCAGAATGCGAAAATGAAATCAATGGCCCAACACAAACAGCTATCGATTACATTAACGAAGTGCGTCGTCGTGTTGCGCTTGAAGATCTTCAGGTCTCCGATTTCCCGTCAGCTGATGTGCTGTTCGAACAAATCGCAAACGTTGAGCGCCCTAAAGAATTCGGTTGCGAGAACGGACGAGGTATCGACCTGCTTCGCTGGGGATTCTTCTACGATACTGACCGTTTGAATCAGTTGGTTGAACATGGTTATTATAAGCGTGATGGTACAGCTTCAACAGAACCACTTACCGCTGAAAATGCCGACGATTCATCGTTCAAGTATTACTATAAAGGACATGAATATTTTCCAATATTTCAATCTACTTTGAATGCCAACCCTAATCTTGTGGGCAACTCGGCAAATAAGAACGAGGATAACGGACCTGTTTTCTTTGAAAAAGGGTACACTGTTCGTCCTGTTGTTGATTTGAATTAGGAAACATTCGCAAGAAACAGAGACTTCCTTGTCGGCGTACCTTTCGTACTCCGATAAGGAGGTTATTTAATCAAAAACAAATTTGAAATGAAACTTAGGTATTTACTGATTTTATTTATCAGCATTACTGCTCTATCGATTGGAGGATGCAGTGACGATGATTCAGGACCAACAGGCATAACGACAAAGCCTGAAGATCCGGATGATAATACTGATCCCGATATAGATTTTACCATTCCATCATATCCCGACGACTATTCAGCAATAGCATCGTGGGACAACCGCGATGAGTGGAACCTGGCCAATGTACACGATCCGTCGGTTGCCTACTACAACGGATATTACTACATGTATGCTACCGATGCTTCGTATGGTAATGCTCATGAAGGACACGGACATTTTCAGGGAAAACGTTCAACCGATCTGGTAAACTGGGAATGGGTAGGCGGACCTTTTAATGACGCACCCTCCTGGGTAGCTGATTCACTTAACGCCATTCGTTCGCGCATGGATCTCGATGCCATTGCGAATGAAGACATAGTTTACGGTTATTGGGCACCGGTAGTACGCCGTGTTAACGCTGGAGGACAAGAGATCTTGCGTATGTACTATAGCATAGTTATCCACAACTACATCAAAACCGGAAAACCAACCTTTGAAAGCTTTGATGGAAGCTGGACTGAACGTGCCTTTATAGGCATGTGCGAATCGACCGATCCGGCAGGAGCAGTATGGGAAGACAAAGGTTTTGTTACAACTTCATCATCAGATCGTGGTTTAGACTACAGTCGTGCCAGTACCTCGGATTGGAGTGGTTATTTCTACTACAACGCCATTGATCCAACTTACATCGTATCACCCGAAGGAAATCATTATCTAATACATGGCTCGTGGCACAGCGGCTTCGCTCTTTTGCAGGTAGATGTAACAACAGGAAAACCGTTGAACACACTTGGCAACCCCTGGGCTGACAATGTTGGTGAACTGAAAGAAAGATATGGAGTGAGAGTCGGTACACGTTCGATTGGATCGCGCTGGCAAGCCAGCGAAGCCCCGGAGGTTATTTACAAAGATGGCTACTACTATTTGTTTATGGCTTACGATGGCCTTGATGTACCTTACAACACGCGAGTGGTTCGAAGCGAAAACATTGAAGGACCATATTACGATATTACCGGGCGTAACTTTACCAACGGTCAAGGAGACAGTTACCCGATAGTAACTCATCCATACAAATTCAATCTTAGCAATGGATGGGTAGGAATAGCACACTGCTGTATATTCCAAAAAGAAAATACCGACGAATGGTTCTATATGTCACAGGGGCGACTGCCCGTAAACGTTGGTGGCAACCCTTACTCCAATGCCATTATGATGGGACACGTACGTCGTATCGTTTGGTGTCCGGCCTCTGTAAACGAACCCAATAACCTGTGGCCTATTGCATTACCCGAACGATATGCCGGTGTACCTGAAGAATACGGTACAATTACCGAAGACGAGCTGATAGGAACATGGGAGCATATAAATCTGAGTTACCAATTTGCTCATCAAGATGGCGCTACCGGTCTCACCCTTAAATCAGATGGTACTATGACTGGTGCACTGACAGGCAACTGGAGTTACGATGAGTCGAAAAAACAACTAACACTCGGTAATGTTATTGTTTGCGTTGAACGCGAAGTAGACTGGGAAGCCACACCACGCCGTGTTACGCTGGTGTATGCCGGAACGGAGAAAAACCTGAACGCGACCTATTGGGGCAAAAAATCTAAATAATGAAATCAACAGTAAACATATTGGCTGTGTGTCTTTTGAGTTCAGTTCTTTGGAATTGCTCTTCGGAAAAAAAGGAAAAAACACAAGCTCCGGCCAATACTTCTGTAAAAGAAGTTAAAATAAATAATCCCATTATTACAGATAAGTTCACGGCAGATCCGGCAGCACTGGTTTACAACGATACCGTGTACTTGTACGCAGGACACGATGAAGCACCTGATGATTTCAACTTTTACCGTATGAACGAATGGTTGGTGTATTCCTCTTCCGACATGGTTAACTGGGAAGAACATCCGGTTCCGTTAAAACCTGCCGATTTTGAATGGGCTGCACACAGTGCCTGGGCTGCCCAGGTAATCGAACGCAATGGAAAATTTTACTGGTATGTTACGGTTGAACACGGAAGTATTCCAGGCAAATCGATTGGAGTAGCTGTTGCAGACAGTCCGGTTGGTCCGTTTAAAGATGCATTAGGAAAAGCGTTAATAACAAACGATATGACCACTGATAAAACGCAGATCAGCTGGGACGATATCGATCCGACGGTTTACATCGACGACGATGGCCAGGCTTACCTGTATTGGGGAAATACGGCTTGTTACTGGGCAAAACTTAAAGACAATATGATTGAGCTTGATGGAGAGATCCACTCCGTCGACCTTCCTAATTTTACCGAAGCTCCATGGATTCATAAACGTGGCGACTGGTATTACCTGTCATACGCCTATCAGTTTCCCGAGAAAACCGCTTATGCCATGAGTAAGTCGATTACCGGCCCATGGGAATACAAAGGCATTTTAAACGAATTGGCCGGCAATTCAAATACAAACCATCAGGCTATCATCGAATTTAATAATCAGTGGTATTTTATTTATCACACCGGTGGTATTCAACCCAACGGCGGAAGTTTTCGCCGGTCGGTTTGTATCGACGAACTACATTATAACCCGGATGGTACAATGAAACGGGTAATTATGACATCTGAAGGAATTCAATAATCAAATCAAATGAAGCAATCAATTTTCATCATATTAGCTCTGCTCCTTTTTTCAGGAAAAGTGTTTTCGCAAATCTTTGTTCACGATCCGGTTATAGCACAACAAAACGATAAATACTATTTGTTTTGCACAGGATTGGGAATAACGATTTGGTCGTCGCCAGATATGGAAAACTGGACAAATGAAGGCCGCGTTTTTGAAAAAACCCCGCAATGGGTTTCGGAAACACTTGACGACTTTGCAGGGCACATGTGGGCTCCCGACATTATTTACAATAATGGTCAGTATTATTTATATTATTCCGTATCAGCATTTGGTAAAAATACCTCGTGCATTGGTGTTGCTACAAACAGCACCCTCAATCCTGAAGACCCTGATTATAGGTGGGTTGATCACGGAGTAGTTATTCAATCCGTACCGGATAGAGATGACTGGAATGCCATCGATCCGGCTATTGCTTTTGATGATGACGGACAACCATGGATGGCGTTTGGTTCGTTTTGGAATGGCTTAAAATTGGTAAAATTAAATGACGACCTTATAACCATTGCGCAGCCCGAGGAATGGCACGCTATTGCAAAACGACCGAGAGGTTTTAATATTGAAGAAGCAGATGCAGGTGATGGTGCAATAGAAGCACCGTTTATCTTCAAACAGAATGGGTATTACTACCTTTTTGTTTCTTTCGATTATTGTTGCCGTGGAGCCGAAAGCAACTATAAAATTATGGTCGGTCGCGCAAAAAACATCGAGGGCCCTTATTTCGATAAAAATGGAAAATCAATGCTAAACGGTGGAGGGTCGCTGGTACTTAAAGGCAACGAAAACTGGTACGGCATTGGGCATAATGCCGCCTATACTTTTAATGGGAAAGACTATTTAGTTTGTCATGGCTACGATGCCCACGACAATGCAAGACAAAAACTGATTATTAGGGAAATAAACTGGGACAAAGACAAGTGGCCAGTAGTTGATCAAACGAAATAACAATTTATCAAATGACCAACCAATTAAAACTTATAAACTTATTTGTGATGATAATAGCAACATTGCTTTCTGGAAAATTATCAGCGCAGAAAAATGCACGAATAAAAATTGATATCGATCGTCAAATCGGAACTATCAACGAAAATATCTACGGTAATTTTGTTGAGCACCTGGGCCGCTGCGTGTACGGCGGTATTTATGATCCTGATTCGCCACTTTCTGATGAAAGCGGAATCCGTACTGATGTGCTGGAAGCAGCCAAAGGTCTGAATATTCCTTTAACACGCTATCCCGGAGGAAACTTTGTATCTAACTACCATTGGAAAGATGGTGTAGGCCCAAAAGAAGAACGTCCACCACGGATGGAACTTGCCTGGGAACGCCTTGAAACCAACGAATTTGGAACTAACGAGTTTATCGACTTTGCTAAAAAACTGGGCACCGAACCCTACTTTGCCGTAAACCTGGGAACAGGAACCATTAAAGAGGCTCAGGAATGGGTTGAATACTGCAATGTTAAAGAAGGTCCTTACTACGCCGAATTGAGAAAGAAACATGGCTACCCGGAACCACACAACATAAAATACTGGAGTTTGGGTAACGAAATGGACGGCTTCTGGCAAATGGGACATTTGAATGCTGAAGACTACAGCAAAAAAGCCCGCGAAGCCGCCAAACTGATGAAATTAACTGATCCCGGCATCGAACTGATTGTGGCAGGTGCATCAAATTTCAGGCCCGGTAGCGATCCGCACGAATGGAATGCAACGGTTTTGGCCGAATTAAGGGATGTGATTGATTACATTGCACTGCACATGTACGTTGGTAATCACCAGGACAATTATTATAATTTCGTTTCATCGCCGCTTGTTTTAGAAGAACGCACGCAGGTAGTGAAAGGAATGATTCAGCGCGAAATGGAAAAAGCTGATCGTGGTGATCGCGATCCGATTTACATTGCCTGGGACGAATACAATATTTGGTACCGTTGGCGCCAGGACGAAACCATGTCTGGCGAACGTGCGTTGGAAGAGCGTTACAACCTGGAAGATGCATTGGTAATTGCAGGATTCCTAAATGCGTTTATACGTAACGCTGACATTGTTAAGATGGCCAATATGGCTCAATTGGTAAATGTTATAGCACCAATTTTTGCCGAAAAAGATGGGATGTTCAAACAAACCATTTATTACCCGCTGCAACTTTTTGCCAACAACATGTTTGGCACGGCACTCGACGTTTACGTAGACTGCGAAACCTATGATACCGACGAATTTTTCCTGGGCCTGGCAGAACAAAGCACGCAGCAAAGTAACGTCCCCTACCTCGATGTATCTGCAGCTTACCAGGATGGCGAAGTAGTAATTGGAGTTATTAATCGCCACCTCGATAAAACAATTTCTACTGATATTATATCGCAGGAAGGTATGTTCGACGGAGAATTTGAAGTGTACGAAGTAAATGGACCCGACATAAAAGCTGAAAACGATTTTGACAAAACAAATGTAAAAACTGAAAAAAAAGACACGGTTAAACTAAAGAGACAACAACAGTTTACTTACAATTTTCCGCCACACTCATTTACTTTACTCAAAGGAAAAATTGAAAAGTAATTTTGAAAAAACATATTAAAACAAACATAAAATAGCTGAATCATGTTAAAATTTAAAATCACTTTATTTACTTTTCTCCTACTTGCGGTTTCGGTGGCTTTTGCACAAAGTACGCTTACGTTGCACACCGATCAGGCAGAAACAAAAATCAACAAAGAAATTTACGGCCACTTTGCCGAGCACCTTGGCCGCTGTATTTACGGTGGAATTTACGTTGGAGAGAATTCAGATATCTCGAATACCCGTGGTTTCCGCGACGATGTAATTGTTGCACTTCAGGATATGGATATTCCGGTACTGCGCTGGCCCGGAGGATGTTTTGGAGATACCTACCATTGGAAAGACGGAATTGGACCACGCGAAGACCGCCCTTCAATGGTGAATATTCACTGGGGTGGTGTTACCGAAGACAACAGCTTTGGAACACATGAATTCCTCGATTTTTGTGATATAATTGGCGCCGAACCATACATCAATATTAATGTTGGATCGGGAACAGTTCGGGAAGCCTCAGAGTGGGTAGAATACGTTACTTCGTCGAACGTTAGCCCAATGACCGACCTGCGTAAAAAGAATGGTCGTGAAGAGCCATGGGATGTAAAATACTGGGGAATTGGTAACGAAAACTGGGGATGTGGTGGAAACATGACTCCGGAATATTATTCTGATTTATACAATCGTTTTGCCAGCTACTGCGGTGGTGCCGAATATAAAATTGCCGGTGGACCTAATGTTGCCGATTACAACTGGATGGAAGTGCTAATGCAAAAAACCATGCGTCATCCTCACCTTGTTCAGGGAGTTTCGTTGCACGCATACACTTTTACCAATGCATGGGAAGACAAAGGACATGCTACCGATTTTGGTGAAAAAGAGTGGATATCGGTATTAAATAATACCTTGAACATGGAAACACTGGTTAACCGTCATTCAACCATTATGGACAAATACGATCCGGCCAAACGTGTTGGTTTAATCGTTGACGAGTGGGGTAACTGGTTCAATGTTGAAGAAGGAACAAACCCGGGCTTCCTGTATCAGCAAAACACTTTACGCGATGCATTGGTAGCCGGTATAAACCTGAATATTTTTAACAACCACGCCGACCGCGTTAAGATGAGCAACATCGCACAAACTGTAAACGTTTTGCAATCGGTTATTCTTACCAAAGACGACGAAATGGTGCTAACACCAACTTACTACGTATTTAAAATGTATAGCGTTCACCAGGATGCGATGCTTATTCCTGCAAACCTGAAAACAGGAAAATATGAAGCAGATGGAAAATCAGTTCCGAATGTACATGCATCTGCTTCAACTAAAGATGGTGTGGTTTCAATTACGCTTTGTAACCTGAATCCGAACAAAAGTGAATCGGTTGAGATAGAAGTAACCGGCGATGCATTTGCTTCAGCAAACGGACAGATCATCACTTCGGACAAAATGAACAACTATAACGATTTTGGCAAAAAGGAAACAGTAACATTAAAAGACTTTAATGTTGCCAAACCAAAAAACGGTAAATTAACTGTAGAGCTACCATCAAAATCAGTTGTTTTAGTACAATTACAATAAGCGATTATCGTATTATAAAATAGAAAAGGAAGCAAGTTGCTTCCTTTTTTTATGCCCGAAAGAATGTGATTAGTTTTAGTTGTCTTTTGAATTTTAATTATCCGGAGAACTTCTGAATAAAGCCCGAACAAAACAAATGCAAAACTTAGGTTTTTGATTCTACTTCTCATTTCCGCCAAAAAAAATTGGTTTTGCACGATGTTTTACACTGCCCAAAAACATTAGAACTTTATTTTGTATCTTATACAATAAGCACTAGTTTCGCACATCAAACTTAATTTTTATAACTTGTTCTAACAAGATATTACAACCAACTAAAATTAATTACGACTATGAATAGCTATAAATCGCACCCGCTTGCAGGATTAAAGGTTTTAGTCCTGCTAATCGCACTTTGCGTGAGTAATAACCTGTTTGCACAAAATGCACCAAATCCGTTTGCAAAAGCGCCCGAGCCAAATGCAATAGTAACCTACAATAATCCCATCATTCCGGGTTTTTATTCCGATCCGAGTGTTTGCCGTGTTGGTGACGACTACTACCTCATCACCAGCACTTTTGAATACTTTCCCGGAGTTCCGGTTTTTCATAGTAAGGATCTGGTAAGCTGGAAACAGATCGGTCATTGTATTCACCGGAAAGAACAAATTCCGAACAGGCTAAATATTTTTGCCGCCACCCTGCGTTACCACGACGGAACATTTTATATGATTACCACCAACGTTGGCGGAGGAGGAAACTTTTTTGTGAGTGCAAGCAATCCGGCAGGTCCATGGTCCGATCCAATTTGGGTAGATGTTCCGGGAATCGATCCCGATCTGTTTTGGGATGAAGATGGAAAAGCCTATATCATCAGTTCGCCATTTATTTTGTATGAAGTTGACTTAAAAACCGGCAAACTATCGGAAGGTAAAAAAGTTTGGAACGGCACGGGTGGCCGATATGCCGAAGGACCACATATTTACAAAAAAGACGGATGGTACTACCTGATGGCAGCAGAAGGCGGCACCGAGGAAGCGCACTCCGAAACCATTGCCCGCAGTAACAGCATTTGGGGGCCGTACACCGACAATCCGGCCAATCCGATATTAACACAATGTAATGCCGCCGGTCAGAATAAACCTATTCAGGGAATTGGCCATGCCGATATTATCCAGGCGCACGACAATTCGTGGTGGATTGTTTTTCATGGTTATCGTAATATCTCCGATAAAACGCACCATATTTTAGGTCGCGAAACCTGTCTTGCACCGGTAACCTGGCCCAAAAACGGTTGGCCGGTGGTAAACGGAAACGGAACGGTTGACGTTGATATGACCTGCCCTACCCTGCCATTAAAACCGTTTAGCGAGCCGCCATCTATAGTTGAATTTGACAACAGCGAACTTGGTTTAGACTGGAACTATATTCAGCCGCCGGTAGAAAATAACTTTTCTCTAACGGAAAGAAAAGGTTTCTTACGTTTAAAAGGAGCTGCCGAAACCATCAGTACCAACAAACCGTCAACCTTTGTTGGACGCCGGTTAAAAGACCACCATTTTACAGCCACTACTCAACTTGAGTTCGATCCGAAAAATAAGAATGAAGAGGCCGGATTGGTTTTGCTGAACAATGGTTCGCATTTCGATATACTAGTTAGCAAAAAAGGAAACAACCGAATTCTTACCGTAAAATTACAATTTGGTCAAACCATTTACACCTCGAAAGAATACATGCTAAAACCGGGTCCGGTAAAACTGCGGGTTAGTGGCGATAAAACCACTTTTACCTTTTCGTTTGCACAAGGAAACGATGAATTTACCCCGGTTGAAACCGCCGATGCTAAATTTCTGGCCACCGAAACAGTTGGTTTCTTTACCGGTATTTATGTTGGCTTGTATGCCACCGGAAATGGCAAAGCATCTGAAGCGAATGCCGATTTCGACTGGATTGAATACCTGAAAAATTAATTCAAAGCTAAATGGCTGCTCCGGAATTAAGGGGCAGCCATTTTGTTTTCAATCTACCATTGATCTTCAATTAACACCCATCCACTTCTCCCTGGCCTGTCATTTTATAATTGTGATGTGGTAGTTTATCTTTAAAAAACCAACAAGTAAAAGCATTAGATCGCTATAAATGACTAACACAAAATATTTGTAGCTAATTTAGAGGCCATCTAAAAAATTTGAACAAATGAATAGAACACTTTTTCTTAAAACAATCCTGTTACTGATTGTGGTTGCCGGCTTAGTTCGACAAACTGAAGCTGCCAGAGTTCAACACTTAACAACTCATAGCCAATCTATGGATAAAGACATTGAGGCAGTTGTAATTACGCCGGAAGGTTATTCTGAAAGCAATTCATATCCGGTTCTTTACCTGCTTCACGGCTATAGTGGCAATCAAAACGATTGGATAAACAGCGTGCCCGAAATTAAAAACTATGCGGATCTGTATCAGTTTATTATCGTTTGTCCGGATGGCGCTTTCTCGAGCTGGTATTTAGACAGCCCTATTGATGAAAACATAAAATACGAAACCTATGTTGCGCATGAATTGGTGGAGTGGGTAGACGACTCGTTTAGCACCATTGCGTCGCGCGAAGGACGTGCGATTACCGGATTAAGTATGGGCGGACACGGGGCTTTGTATCTTGCATTCAGAAACCAGGATGTTTATGGCGCGGCAGGAAGTTTGAGCGGCGGAGTTGATATTCGCCCGTTCCCCAATAACTGGGATCTTTCGAAAAGACTGGGCACATATGCGGAAAACAAAGAAAACTGGGAAGAAAACAGCGTTATTAATCTCGTTCATAAGCTAACGCCCGGGTCGCTTCAAATATCAATTGATTGTGGTGTAAGCGATTTCTTTTACGGAGTTAATTGCAGCCTGCACGAAAAGCTTCTTGAACGAAATATTCCACACGATTTTGCGACAAGACCCGGAGGACATACCTGGGATTACTGGAAAAATTCAATTGCTTTTCAAAGTGTATTCTTTCATCACTTTTTTGAGAAGGCGAAGGAAAAATAAAACTGATATAAAGTACGAAACAAATAAAAGCCTGATACTCATTTTGAATATCAGGCTTTCATTTTATCCGGCCCCCTGCTATTTCACCGAACCGTTTTTGAACGGCAACAACCTTTACCATATTAACTTGGTAACTACCGAAGTACAAAGTTTTCATTTCAGTTGTTTTTATAACTCATCCATAGACGTGAAAATGGATACTACAATCCTGGAAAGATTTCATTTTATAATTTGAGATTGCAGTTTCAGCAATTTAGTTCAAGGGAATAATTCTATGGAAAAAGTTTAGTGATGATACATAGAATGTTACCATAAAAAAGGAAGAACCAGATAAATTCTGATTCTTCCTCACTTAAAATTTAGTTTTAAAATAGAACTAAATTTGTGGAATTTTGCCTTTATGATTTAAACAATTCCATACATAGAATTTAAATATTTGGATATCAGCGTAACACTTTTCCTTTTTGGGGCAGCTTTACCAAATCCTATTTATTCCCGTAAACTTCGCGTTCACCAAAGTAAGTGCTTGTCCGGCGGTAAAAACCGTCAATTTGCTAAAAGGTTGAGAGCTAAAAAAGATCTCTGTCATTACCAGTTCTCCGTCGTTAACAAAAACTTCGGCAGATGCCGCATCTACAAATATTTCAAGGCTGACAGTCGATCCAATTTTGTAGGGAGCAACCGAAATTCCGGAGAATTGATCAGAAAAACTCATGTCTCCCGATTGTGTTCTATCAAACTGAAACTGCTTTGCCGATGCAGAATAGCTGAGTGTGATATTTTCACCCAGTTCATTTTCAAGCAGAATTCCAAATGATTCGGGCAATGTTTCTCCCATTTCAAACTCCAGTGATAAGCGACTTTGATTCAAGGTTAGTTCCTGTATATCCAATTCTTTAACTCCGGAGATTTTCAACGCCTCATCGATATTCACTGACGTTGAATTATCTGTAATCAGCTCTGTTTCTTTAACCGGAGTCGATTTCAGCACGTACTGATCCTCCTTTTTGATTAACGAAAGCGTTCGGGGTAAAGTCATTGCACTGCGCCATTTCTCAGTTGGCACAACATTAGCGTAAGCCCAGTTACTCATCCAGCCCAGGAAAATCCGTCTACCGTCTTCTTTTGGCACATCAGACCATGTTACACCGGCGTAATTATCGCGTCCCCAATCCAGCCAATTCGTTTCTTTCGAGTCGGCAGTAAACTGATGTCCATCAAAGTCACCCAAAAAGTATTGTGTTCCGGAGCCACCATTTGGTCCACCCGGATTTATATTCACAATCAACACCCATTTTGTTTCGTCGGTTCCTTCAACTTGCAGCGGGAATAAATCGGGACATTCCCATACGCCATCATGTGTTCCGGCATCAATACCAAAATCGCTTTCGTGTTTCCAGTTTTTTAAATCATCGGAAGTATAAATCTGAACATGATCATGTGCGGAAAGTACAAGATTCCATTGTTGAATTTCTTCATTCCAAATCACATTCGGATCACGAAAATCGCGATTTCCATCGTTTGGAATAACCGGATTCCCTTCATATTTTGTCCAACTTCGTCCTTTATCCAAACTGTAGGCAATGGCTTGCGATTCCACATCAACACCACCGCCCTGTGCAATTTCAGGATTGTGATAGGTGAAAATAGCTATTAATGGAGGATTTTCAGCCGAACCAAATCCGGTGGTATTGTTCCAGTCAACAACAGCACTACCGGAAAAAATATACCCCAAACTGTCGGGATATAAAGCAATGGGCAAGTGTTGCCAATGTACCAAATCGGTGCTAATTGCATGTCCCCAATGCATGGGGCCCCAAACCGTACTATCAGGATAAAATTGATAGAAAAGGTGATATTCTCCTTCGTAATAAACCATTCCGTTTGGGTCGTTCATCCATGCCGAATCCGGAGAGAAATGGAATTGCGGACGATACCTTTCAGTGTATGGTTTTGTTGTTTCTTCAGTATCAACTGCTTTTTTCGGACCGGAAGAACAGGCCACGGCAAACAGCAGTACTATTGCAGCCATAAAATTCAAATACTTGTGGTTCATATCATTACGTTTAATGGTTTATTTATCGTTTTATTCGAACTAGAATTCAGTAATTGCTCCTTCCAATAATTTAACGGTTCCTGTCTCACTAAATAAGTTCACCTGAACCGATTCTTCGCTAAAAGAAAACTTTCGCGACAGGGAAATCAGTCCATTCATGGCAAATAATTCGGCCGAGTTCTTGTCGATAATAAGCGTCATATCCAGTTCTGGCTCGTTGGTTACGTAAGGTGCATAATAGAAACCATCCCAACTATCGGGAAAATCACGCTGTATTGAGGGGTCAGCTATATAAAAATATCTTCGCTCAGCCTGATAACCCAGGATCAGCTCCTTGCCTTCCTTTGTTGTGATAGTAACGCCAAATGATTCCGCCATACCGAGGTATAAACGGCTATTAACATCAAAAGTCAGATCGATTCGAATTGGCAAATTCAGGTTCTTTTCGATTGATTTGCCATCGGTTAATTCAGTTTCGATAATTGTTTCTATTGCAGGTTTTTCAATGGATTTTACCGGTTCTGAAAATAAATAATAATCGTAAAATCTTTCTTTTAAGGCTAGTTGGCGGGCAAGCGAGAATTCGGTTGAGGAATTATTTGGGATATTGAATTTTTCGTAGATGGAATTGTATAAAGCTCCTATTAAAACAGGCTTTTTGTTGACGAGCCGGTAATCGGATAAAACAACAGCCTGGTAAAGATCGCTTCCATGATCAAGCCATTTTGGTTTATTGTGCGATGCCTGGTAAACAAAGCCATCGAAACTACCAACAAAATACTGAACACCACTGCCTTCGTTAGGCGAACCGCTATCGGCACTGATAAAAAGTACCCAATTCGTTTCGTTGGTTTCTGTAATTTCCATCGGGAAAAAATCGATGCTTGTCCACGATCCAGATTTTAGCACAACATCATCGCCAAAACGGCTTAAATACTCCCAGTTTTTTAAATCTGCCGATGAATAAAAACGCACTTCATAACCAGAAAGTGTTAACATGATCCAGGCCTGTGTTTCATCATTCCAAAACACTTTTATATCCTGAATGGAGACGTTAAAATCAGCGAGTGTAATGGTGTTTTCTATGTCTTGTTTCCATGAATATCCATTGTCGTTGCTGTATGAGATTGTAAGTTCTCCATAATTCTCAGCAACTGTTCCGAAAGCAATCAAAGCAGACGCTTCTGCACTGTAATCAGTGGTTTGATTCCAATCTGCTACGATGGTTTGTATATTCTGAACTTCAGCTTCTTCCGACTCAATACTTATTGATTTATTGCTCCAGTTTAACAAGTCATTACTTTCAGCCTTGCCAAACTTCTCTTCACCGTCAACCGTGGAATTGAAAAACAAGTGATAACTGTTTTCGGCATAAATTAAAGCTATCGGATTCTGAAGCATTGAATCTTCCGGATTAAAATGCAGGGAAACAGCAGCTTCCTCTTTTCTATTTCCTGTACATCCCCAGAAAACAACCAAAATCAGCAATAAAACAGGAACCGGACTTTTCATGAGAAGAATGATTTATTAGTAAAGTTACGAAAACAGATCATGGCCGGAAGGGCGTCTTCCAACCATGATCTTCATTTATGTATTAATACCCAACATTTTGTTCGTATAAACCTTTTGTAAAGTCTATCTCACGCTGCGGAATCGGGAAAAACTCGTCTCTTCCGGCAGTAAATTGAGCATCATTAAGGAAATCTTTTCTTGTTTTCTCTTTCTCCAGGTATGCATTCAAAGTTGGTTCTGCAATTCCCCAACGTACCAGGTCGAAAAAGCGTGGGCTTTCCAATGCAAACTCCAAACGACGTTCCCATTGTAAAGCTTTGCGTGCGTTATCCTGTGTCCAGGCTAAATTCGTTCCATCGTATTCCGAAATCATATAATTTGATGGAGCAGTACCATCGTCAAAACGAGTTCTGCTGGTACTTTCAGAGGCACGATTACGAACCTGATTAATCAGCGGACGGGCCATATCTTGCTGTCCCAGCTCGATATAAGCTTCAGCCTGCATTAACAATACATCGGCATAACGGATAATATCGATGTTTTTTGAAACACCCATAAACGGCCCTTGCTTTTTATAGCAGGAACAATCGGCAGCCTGCTGCTCTTTCATACTTTGGAAGTACCCGTAAACACCCGGATCGCGTACCCAGCTGTTGCTGAAAATATAGGATTCCTCGTTACGGTATTTATACGGGTGACCATCGATACCAATGGAGTGATCGATACGCGGATCAACGTTTACACCATCAGGAGTAATATCTGCTGCACTCAGTTCAACATCGTTAAACGAATCGAACTTTGGTAAACCATTCTCATCGGTTGCAAAAGCATTCACCATATTCTGGCTTGGCTGATGGAATCCGCAACATCCGTATTGTGGAGCTCCGTGTGGGTAATTCAAACCATTCTCGAAGTTCAAACGTCCTGAGGTTGTTCCGTCGCTAATTGAAAACTGAATAGCAAAAACCGATTCAGGGCCATTATCGTAACCACCCATAAAGTTTTCACCAAAATCGGCTTGCAAGCTGTACTGTCCGGATGCAATAACCATTTCGCACAGGTTAACAACTTCCTGCATACGGCTTTGGTTAATGTTTACAACCTGGTTGTTTTCATCCTGCTCGTAAGCCTGGTATAATCTTAGTTTTGCCAGATAAGCGGCAGCCGCATATTTATTGGCTCTTCCTACCTGTGATTGTGATTCTGGAAGATTATTCATCGCAAATTCAAAGTCTTCAGCGATTTTATTCCACAGTTCATCGTTTGAATATTCGCGGTTTGACGTTTGAAGAATCTCCTCGTTGCTCAGACTTTCATCGATATACGGAACATATTTGAACAACACTTTCAGCATAAAATGCGAATGTCCTCTCAGGAAACGTGCTTCAGCAATCCTTGTCTGACGCAGCGCAAATTCTTCGTCAGTCAACTCATTCAAAGTGCGCAATGCCGAGTTGGCACGCGAAATAGCACGGTAATAATTTTCCCATGTATAAGGTAAACCGGCCAACCAACTCTGGAATGGTTGAGTAAGGTTATATTGCTCGTAAAAGTTGTAAGGCTCAACATCGGAAACACCACCGCCTCCTTTGTAAGCATCGTCAGAGCGCACACTACCATAAACCCACATACTTGCTATAGGGCCAATCATATCGTTGTTTCCAATTCCGGCGTAAGCCGCGGTAACTAAACCTTCAGCGCCTTCAGCCGTTGGGCTTCCGGCTGAAATGAACCCTTGCGGCTCAGTTTCCAGGTAATTATCGCACGAGACAGCCAACAGGCTAATCAGCGCAACTATATATATTTTAATATTTTTCATTTTCATAATTCTTTAATTTGTATTGATTAGAATGCAACATTAACACCGGCAGAGAAAGTCCTTGGAATCGGGATGGTATTTACATCGGTACGTTCCGGATCCGGTCCCTGAAATTCATTGCTCTGAATCCAAAACAGGTTTTCGGCCATCAGGTAAAAGCGAACTTTATCTATGCCAACGTTATCCAATACAGTTTTTGGCAACGAGTAACCAAGCTGGATGTTACGCAATTTGAAGTAAGACGCGTTTACGTTCAAATAACTGGAAGTACGCGTTTCGTTATTGCTATCCGACAATGTTAATGCAGGAACATCTGAATCAGAATTTTGCGTAGTCCAGGCTTTGAAAACACCAGGTCCTACGTTATCGCGACCACGAATAAAATCGTTATAGTAAGTATAAGGATCATAACCAGTTTTTCCGGCAACTCCCGATCCGAAAACCGACAAATCAAAGTCTTTGTAATTCACATCAATTCTTAAACTATACTCTAGTTTTGGAAGCAGTGTTCCAAGGAATTTCTGGTCGAGTGAGTTGATTGCACCATCATCATTCAAATCAGCCCAGCGGATACGCCCCGGGGCAGCACCAACCTGGCTGGCATGTGCATCAACTTCTCCCTGATTTTTAAAAATACCGTCAGCTACATAACCAAAAATCGAAAGCTCTGAATGACCAAGAACTGTTTGCTCCGAGTTACCAGGATAAGCTGTTCTAACTTCTTCAGGAAGTTCAGTGATTTTATCGGCAAAATGGCTGGCACTACCTGCAATCTCGTATGATAAGTCGCTGTTCACTTTTTTTCTGTAACTCAACGCAAATTCCCAACCTGTGTTTTTCTTGGTTGCTCCATTCAGGAACTGTAGTTGTCCTTCACCTAAAGCCGACGCTACCGGTGGCTGAATCAAAATATCGGTTGTTTTACGTGTATACCAATCGAATGCTCCTACCAACTGACTGTCGAAAAATCCGAAATCGATACCCAGGTTCAATTCATCTGTTGTTTCCCATTTCAAAGCAGGGTTTCCGGCTTGTACAGATACAAAACCCGAAGGCAGGTTTCCTGAATCCTGACCATCTAAAGCATAAGCCGAACCAACATTCCAGTAGTCATCAAAAAAGTCGTTGTGGAAAATACCATCAACCTGGCTGGCCACTGCTCCGTAACGAGGTTCAAACAATCCAAGACTGGCAAAATCACCAACATCCTGGTTACCAACACGACCAACACCGGCACGGAATTTCAGATTTGAAATTTTCTCCATTCCTGTCATAAACTCCTCTTCGCTCAAACGCCATCCGAAGGTAGCTGCAGGGAAGAAACCATAACGGTTATCGGCACCGAATCGCGATGAACCATCCCGACGTAATGTGAACGACGCCAGAAAACGTTCGTTGTAGTTGTAATCGATTTTTCCGAACTGAGAGAATAAACGACTGCTTGTTGCTGTTCCAAAACTATTTCCGTTACTGGTTCCGGCGCTCAACACAAAAAACTCTTCAGTTTGCGAAGAAAATCCTTCTTTATATCCGGTGAAATCCTGAAAATTATCGCTCACCGCTTCAATACCTAAAAGGAATCCAAATTTACTTTTACCAATATCAAGCTTGTAATTAGCAGTGTTCGACCAGGTTATACTGGTGAAGTCGCTGTTGTAAATTCGTAAGTTATTTACTGAACGGGCAATAAAACCATTGCTAAAAGCAGGTTCAATATCTTTGTCTTTCACCATCGAGTAGTCAATTCCGAGCGTTGTGCGCAGTACAAGATTTTTTACCGGCTGAATTTCAGCAAATACACTACCAAATAAATACCTGCGATTGGTATTGTCCCAACGGTTAATATACTGCATCATTACCGGGTTATTCCGGTCGGAATAACCTGATCCAAGTGGTCCACCATAATTGCCGTTTGAATCGTACAACGGGATTGTTGGAGCCAAAGTAATTGCCAGACCAGGCGTTGGAGCACTACCCAGGTCGGGAGTTTCCAATGTTTCGTTCGATGATACAACCTGTGCATTGATACCAAACTTCACCCGATCATCCAGCATGCTGGTTTGACCGTTGATACGGGCCGTAATACGATCGTAGTTGGTGTATTTCAGCATACCGGTATTTTTAATGTAACCAATATTCATCAATACCGAAGACTTTTCAGTTCCGCCGGAAACAGTCAGGTCGTTATTGATTACAAAACCAGTTTCATAAGTCGCATCCTGCCAATCGGTATCGCCCGCGGGAACGTTCATATCTCCTCCAACATAAGGCTGAACGGTTACGCCATTCAGAACAGGATTGTTATAATCACCATTCCAGTCGAAGTTGTAAATTTCGCCGTATCCGCTTGTTGGATCAACACCGTCGTTTACCGATGCCTGCCACAAAGCCCGGCCACGATCAACAGCATTCAGCATATCGTACCGTTGCGATTTTTCGCTTTGAACCGAAAAGTTAGAGTTAAACTCCACTTTAACTTCGCCTTTTTTATCCGACCCGTTTTTGGTGGTAACAATTACAACACCGTTTGATGCACGTGCTCCATAAATTGAAGAAGCTGACGCATCTTTCAATACCTGCACCGAAACAATTGAACCGGCGCTCAGTCCCTGGAACACCTCTGGTCTTTTGGTTGGTACTCCATCGATAATATACAATGGGTTGTTATCTCCCAGCGTATTAACTCCGCGAATAAGAATTCGACTGCTGGTTGCACTGGGAGTACCGGTTTTTTCAATATAAAGTCCCGGAACATGTCCTTGCAATGCCTGCATGGGGTTACCCGAACTTAAACTCACATTTTCAATGGCATCCATTTGTACCACTTCAACCGCACCGGTTAAATCGGCTTTTCGCTGAACGCTATAACCAACGGCTACAACTTCTGCCAAACCGATGGTTTCATCCTCCATATCAATATTAATGGATGTTCTGCCTGATACTGCTATTTCCTGTGATTTCATTCCAATAAAAGAAATCTGCAGCACTGCATCGGCACCCGCTACCTCGATAGTGTAAACACCATCAACATCGGTAATAGTACCGTTAGTTGTTCCTTTTTCAACAATTGTTACACCTGGCAATGCCATGCCCGAGGCGTCTTTCACAGTACCCGAAACCGAAATTTCCTGGGCAAATGCGATTGTTGAAAACAAACTAAGCAGAATGAAAAACATTCCCTTAGTCGCATTTTTAAGTTTGATTCTTTTTACCATAATCAGATTAGTTTAATTAATTTGAATATTATTTCTTTCGATAGTTGGTTGGTCATTCGATAGGATTTCCTCAATTTCATCCATGTCGTATTTTGGAGTAGCACCGGCTTTCGATGCTACAAATGCGCCGGTTGCACAAGCAAAAGCCAATGCGTCGGCAGGTTCTTTTTTATTTAACAGAGAGGCAATTAGTCCGGCAAGAAATGCATCGCCGGCACCAACTGTATCGACTGCATTTACTTTAAAACCAGGGTGTTCGTAAAATTTTCCGTTGCAGTATAACAAAGCACCTTTTTCGCCTTTGGTTACACATAACATTCCGATGTTATAGTGTTTTACAAACCATTCCATGAGGTTGTGCTCGTCAGAACTGGGGCGGTTGTACCATCCTGCAAAGACCTCCAGCTCTTCGTCGTTGAGTTTTACCACATCAGTTTTTTCCAGAAGCTTTTCAACTACTTCCTGCGAATCATATGGCTTACGAAAATTTACATCAATCAATTTCAGTCCATCGTAATCCAGCAGATTCATCAGTGTTTCGCGGGTTAAAGGATTGCGCGAAGCCAGTGATCCGTAAATCAGCAAACCTGCCTGCCTGGCCTTTTTCATTAGCGAATCAGTTAGTTGAATATTATCCCAGGCTACGGGTTCACAAATTTCGTAGGTAGCGTTGTTGTTTTCATCCAAATGCACCAGTACTTCACTGGTAGGCAGATTATCATCGGTTTGAATGTATGCGGTAGACATTCCCGAATCTTCAAGGAATTTTTTTAGTTCTGCTCCCGGTTCGTCGTTTCCAACACTGCTGGCAATGGTAGCATCCAAACCGATAGCATTGAGGTGAAGCGCCACGTTCATGGGAGCACCTCCGGCTTTCGCGCCCGATGGCAAACGATCCCAAAGCACCTCACCAAAACACAATATTTCGTTGTTCTTAATTTCCATGTTTGTTTAGTATTATTTGATTCGTTTTTTCATATCCTGTTGTATTTCCTCCAACGACTTGCCTTTCGTTTCGGGTAATACTTTCCAGGCAAAGAAGAAGTGCAACACCATCATTACCGCGAAAAAGCCAAAGGAGATACCGCCACCGACGGTGTTGTTCAATACCGGGAATCCCCAAATAAGAGCCGCGGCAAAAATCCAGTGGGTAAAACTTCCTAGTGCCTGCCCCTTTGAGCGTACTTTGTTGGGGAATATCTCGGAAATAACCACCCAAAGCACTGCTCCTTGTGAGAAGGCAAAAAAGGCAATGAAACCCATCAGATAGATCATTACTCCGTAACCGCCAAAATCGGAGTAGTTATTGGTAAAAAATGACTTTGAAAGAAGACCCAGAAAAATGACCATCCCAACTGATCCGGCCATAAGAAGTGTTCTTCGCCCGTATTTATCGATAAGGAAAAGTGCCACGAAAGTGAACACCAAATTGGTAGCTCCTACCGAAATAGACTGAAGTAGTGAAGCATTGGTTCCAAATCCTGCCATTTCAAAAACTCGTGGAGCATAAATCATAATGGCATTTATACCTGCCAGCTGGTTAAAGGCAGCAATCAAAAAGGCAATCATTATTGGAAAACGGTAAGCTTTTACAAACAACTTTCCGTGCCCCATAGCTTCCTCTTCTTCTACCGATTGTTTTACAATGCGTACTTCTTCCTTTGGATTTTCAGCCTTAATGCGCTGAAATACAGCCAATGCCTCATCAGTATGTCCCTGGTTTACCAACCAACGCGGACTTTCAGGAACCAGGTTCAGCAATAAAAAGAAGGTTGCAGCGGGAATAGCTTCCACACCGATCATCCAGCGCCACGATCCACTCTCGAAAATATTTGCCAAAAGGTAATTTACCGCAAAAGCCAGAAAGATGGCAGTAACCACAAAAAACTGATTTAACAAAACCAGCTGTCCGCGCTTTTTTGCAGGCGATATTTCGGCTATAAACATGGGTGTAACCACCGAAATACAACCTAAAAGAACTCCGGTTATAAAACGGCAAGCCAGCAACATTCCCCAGTTAATAGCAAATGCACTACCCAGTGTCGACAATGCAAAAAGGCCGGATAATACGATTAATGATTTGCGACGCCCAAATTTTTCAGCCGGTTTACCTATTATAACAGTACCAACTATGGTACCCATAATGGCAACAGCAACTGTAAATCCCAGCCAAAAACTATTTAAGTCGAATAAGGTTTCCAGTTGCGATGTGGTACCCGACATCATAGCAATGTCGTAACCAAAAAGAAAGCCGCCAAGAGCGATTATTATGGCAACTGAAAATACGTTTTGTGTTTTCATTTCGATTCAGAATTATTGGTTTAAAACTCTGAATCAAAGGTATGGGGGTAGGCTTTTTTTTGCTTTAAACAATGTTACCGAGTGTTAAAACCATGTAACATTATCAGCCTAAATATCAATACGTTTATACTTATGTAACATCACTATCAATTATGATACAATTAGAAAAATTAATGATAGTTTTCTTTCACGTTATCACGTTAATTGAGATATGATAATTTGAAATTTATTACCTTCACAAAAGTATATTAATCAGACTAAGCTATATGACGAAGAAATTAACAATCCTATTTCTTTTCGTACTCCTATTCTCCTTCTTTAGTCTTTCGTCAAAAGAAAAACACAAAATTGGATTTTCGCAATGCACCACAGGCGATGACTGGCGCAAATCGATGCACCGCGAAATGATGATAGAACTGGCTTTTTACCCCGATTTTGAACTGATAATAAAAGACGCCAACGACAATAGCGACCAACAAATAAACGACATCAGGCAACTGTTGGAAGAAAAAATCGACCTTTTAATTGTCTCTCCCAACGAATCGGAACCAATAACACCAATTGTTGAAGAGGTATATAACAGCGGAATTCCTGTTATCGTTATCGACAGGCAAATAGCCTCGGAGGCTTATACTGCGTATGTTGGTGCCAACAATTATTTAATTGGAAAAGAAGCCGGGGATTATGCGGTAAAATTGTTAAATGGCAAAGGTAAAATCGTTGAAATTACCGGGCTACAAGGTTCATCTCCTGCAATTAACAGACACAATGGGTTCATGGAAGTGATTTCGCAATATCCCGATATGGAGCTGGTTGCTTCGGAATCGGGTAAGTGGAATTATGGCGACAGTAAAACGGTAATGCAACATTTTCTTGACCAAAAACTGGACTTCGATCTCGTTTTCTCGCATAATGACCGGATTGCCAGAGCAGCTTACGAAGTAATTGATGCGAATAACATTGGCGAGAAATTTATCCTGGGTATCGACGGACTATTGGGAGATGACGGAGGAATAGAAGATGTGATTGATGCTAAAATTGATGCTACCTTTCTTTATCCTACCGGTGGAGCCGAGGCCATTCAACTGGCTGATAAAATTCTGAACAAGCAGCCATTTGATCGTATCAATATTCTTGAAACAGTGGTTATTGATAACAACAATGCCAAAATATTAAAACTTCAGTACGAGGCCGTTGCTGATCTCCAGGGAAAAATAGAAGATCAAAAATCCGTTCTCGAAAACCAGATCGCCCGCTTTAAAAGTCAACAAAGCTTCTTAATTGTTGTCCTGGTTTTGTTGGTAGCCATTGTGATTTTGGTTATTCAAACCTTCAGAGCTTATCGGATTAAAAGGTCGGCCAACGAAAAACTCGAGCATCAAAAACTCGAAATCGAAAAAAGAAACCGTGAAATTATAAAACAAAGAGACCAACTTATTGATGTTTCGGAAAAACTGGAGGAGGCCACACAAACCAAACTTCGTTTTTTCACCAATATGTCGCATGAGTTCAGAACGCCGCTTACGCTCATCATTGGCCCGTTAGAGGATATGATCGAATCTGCAGATATTCCTCAACGTTTTAAAAAACAGGTTTCCATGATGCACCAGAATTCACTTCGCCTGTTGCACATGATCAACCAGCTGATGGATTTCAGGAAAATAGAGAACAATAAAATGCAGTTGCAAGCCGCCAGTTACGACATTGTTGGTTTCCTTAACGAAATTGTAATGCCCTTTTACGACCTGGCTGAGAAGAAGCATATATCAATTGTTTTGGAAGCAGAAAAAAGCCATTTAAATGCCTGGTTCGACCTTAACAAACTTGATAAAGTTATATTTAACCTGCTCTCAAATGCCATTAAATTCACTCCTGTTAATGGTACTATTCATATCTCTCTTAAAGTAATTAAACCTTTAACACAGAAGATTTGGGATGAAGAAGTTGAAATTATAATTTCCGATACAGGCAACGGAATTCCAACGGATCAGATTGACCATATTTTTGATCGTTTTTACCAGGCAGAAAGCTCACGTGGTTTTATGGGAACAGGACTGGGACTTTCGCTTTCGAAAGAATTTGTTGACCTGCACCACGGAGAAATTGAGGTTAAAAGCACCATTGGAGAAGGAACCACTTTCACTATTCATTTGCCACTTGGAAACGCCCATCTTAGCCCATCTGAAAAAATTGAAACACCTATAAACGAGACAAAAAAGAAGCAGATTCAACGAAACAACGAAATCCATATCAATCCGGTTTTGGATACCGAAGAAAAGAAGATTGAGACAAATTTTGAGGAAAAACCGACGCTTCTTTTGGTTGAGGATGAGATCGAAATTCGTGAATATATAAAAGACAGTTTGGTTGATCATTATCATATTCTGGAAGCAGAAAATGGAAGGCTGGCACTGGATATAATCAGGGAAAACGAACCCGACCTTATTGTTAGCGATATTATGATGCCGGAAATGGATGGGCTGGAATTGACCCGCACTTTAAAAATCGATTTAAAAACCTGCCATATTCCAATCATCCTTCTAACAGCAAAAGCTTCGCAGGAGCAGAAATTTGAAGGTCTGGAAGAAGGAGCCGATTCATACATTCCGAAACCGTTTAACAGCAGGCACCTGCAAATCAGGGTGAAGAAATTGCTCGAACTCAGAAAGAAAATGCAGGAACGCTACAAAGGTCAGCTACTTATCGCAGATGACGACAAAGATCTTTCGCGCCTCGATCGCAAGTTTCTGAATAAAATCTCGCATATAGTGGAAGAACACCGCGACAAGGAGGAGTTTTCGGTAGAAGAACTTAGTCAATTACTGGGTCTGTCGCGCGTGCATGTTTACCGGAAAATTAAAAAGCTGACCGGAATGTCAGTCAGCGAATTTGTACGATCTGTAAAATTGAAACTCTCCTTAAATCTGATAAAAAACAGCGGAAAAACGATGGCTGAGATTGCCTACGAAGTTGGTTTTTCATCGCCTTCGTATTTCACAAAATGTTTTAAGGACCAGTTTGGAATGTCGCCAAGTGAATATGCAAAAAAGTGAACTACTTCAGGCAAGGGCTATTATGATAAAAGTATTTTGGATTAAATTTTCGCTTACTTGTGATTTCTTTTGCGATAAAAAAAGGAGCTGAATTTCAGAGATTTAAACTCTTACCTTTCAACTCCTTTGTACCCGGGGCGGGAATCGAACCACGCCCCTAATGCGCTTATAATCAATATGTTATTCCAATACAAATTATGAGGTCTCGTTTTTGTCTCTCACTGGTTCATTTTCAATATTTTATAGCTTAAAAATACAAATTTTTGTGGTCTTATTCAAGCCATAGTGATCCCAATTCTTAACTAATCTTAGTATAAAAAACCAAACAACCAGATAGGAACTTTATTACCTGTTCCAACTTCAATATCATCAGATACAATCAGGTAATTATCCAAATGTTTCACTTGTGTTGTGGTCTTATTCTTCCCTCCTATCTCCAAAGTATAACCGTCGAAAACAAAATCACCGGCTTTTGGTGAATATACTTGAAGTCCTGCATTATGTAACTGGTTAAATACAAACGTTTCACGAACATTTCCTATATCTGGTTTACTCTTTAAAGCATATGCCAGGTTCGTATTTTCAAGATATATTTTATCCGGCTTCTGCAAAGTTGAAACGCCTTTTCCTTCAGTGCTTAAGGTATTTAACAAACGTGCATCTGCAAGCTGGTAAATGTATTGATAAACACTGTCACGACTCAAATCCAGTTTTCTTGACAGCGCAGCGATATTCGGTTTAAATGGTACGGATTCAGCAATTACTGCCAGCAATTTTTTTACTTTATTGGCCGTGCCCGAATTATAAGCAGCAATATAGGCCAGATCAGTGTCTACAATTGTATTTATTACTTGATTCAATTTCAACAAATAGGAATCTTCTCCTTCCATAAAGATGGGTAGATAACCCATCTCGGTATATTTTCTGAATACCGGTAATGGTCTCAGCTTTTCACTTATTGTGCGACTAAGATTACGGTGATTCGTAGAGATATCATCAATTGTAACTGGATCAAAATTGACTTTATCAGAAAATTGTAAATACTCACGAAATGATAAACCTGCCAACATGTAACTTACAACTCTTCTACTTAAATCTGCTTCTCCACGGTATATATCCAAAGCCGAGGAAGCTGAAAAAATTATTTTCAGTTCAGGTAAACCATCATAGATGTTTTTTAATTCGACTGACCAGTTTTTATACTTGTGAACTTCATCAATAACAAGAAGTTTTCCTCCTTGTTTATACCAATCATTTGCGGTCTCCAGTAATGTATGATTGTAAAACCAGGTGTGATCAGCAGTTATATATAAAGCTGTTTCCGGTAATCCCAAATCAAATTTGACATATTGCAACATCAGAGTGGTCTTTCCCGCACCACGCGGACCTTTAATTGCAATCATTCTTTGATTCCAGTTTATTCTTTCATGCAGATATCGTCTAAACTCATTCTTTACATTCCGCAGAATATTCTCTTGAAATTCGAATAACACTTCCATTTTGTCGTTTCTATTCGACAAATATAATTATTTTTTGTCGTTTCTATTCGACATTTTTTTAAATACTACTCTTTAAATTGTACTTTCTTATTCATTAAATACACTTTTTCGAACGACTTTTTGCAATTTGCCACATTTTTTCGAACGACTTTTGGTGCCTATGAAATGAAAAATACTCCCATTTTCATTCATTTCCCAAGGCTATCGTTAATCCCAAATCGTAAACACCGGCTCTTTCCAATTCAGGCATTAGGCAAAAGGAAACGGAATAAATGGACTGAAAGATTGCGCCGGATGACAGTAAATTGGCAAGTGTTTTTCCAATACTTTGATGTCAAGTCTCCTTTCGAAGTATGAGAAAGGTGTATTGGCAGCAAAGAATACTAACAATCCCAAAACTCTTGTCAATTTGCTGGCTGCGTTTATGCCGTAAGCTTTTGACGTTTGACTGAATTGAAATTAATTTGTTGAAAATTTGGGTAAACCATATGACCTACATCCGGTACCCCCTGTTCCTTTTCTTTTTGGGTTTAATTTGTTGATAGGATTCCCTTTTACGTCGTCTTTCTTCATCCTTCTCTGCCTGTAGCAGACCTTCCTTTATCAACTGATGCAAAGCCTTATCCAGTGATGGATTATCAATTACATCAAAATGCTCCTGTCTCTTATTCTCATCCAGCCTGTACTTGATTTTTGAATAGCTGAATTGCCTGTCGATTTTGGAACCATTAAATTTTAAATCATTTTTGGTAAAGGAAATCCCCTGAACAACATTTGTATTCCCCCTGCATTTGTAGTTTACTGTTATCCCTTCTTTGTTCAGTTTAGCTTCCAGTTCGTCCAGGTCTTTACATTTGGGTACAAGCTCTTTCAGGCTGTAATAAATTTCATATTTTGTTTTGTCCGGTTCTTTTAGCCGGTGAACCTTTACATTTTCTTTTCCCTTGGCAAAATACAAGTCATTTTTCCGAGTAAGCTCTTTACAGATCTTTTCACTGCGGTAACGATCATTTTTATTGGAAATCGTTTTCCCCAGGTTGTTTACCCTGTTATACACAATGTGAATATGGGGATGCTCTTTATCGTAATGCCGGGCTATTATAAACTGGGTATTTATGATTCCCATTTTGTTTAGATAATCATCTGCAATATTTAGAAGAAACTCATTATTCAACTTTGCTTTATCCTGGACTGAGAAATCCAGGGAAGTATGACCTACCGGTTTGCTTACCCTCGAATTAAGTTCTGTTTGAGCAACAAAACTTTTTGTAATCGAATTGGTATTTTTCAAACGTACGCCCTCTCCCATTAACAGCTCAGCCGCTTTTTTGGGATCAAGTATATATTCTACTGCCCCGGCAAAGTCTCCTCCCGTTGTAATCTTGGCAATCATAGCATTTTGTTTATGATTCGATCAATTTTACGCGCAAGAAACAGGTATTCGCTACGAACGTGATCGTACCCAAGGGCATTGGCTTTTCGTGCAATCTGGTTGAGGTTATTGGCCATTCCTGAAAGTTTTCTTATTTCTGCATTCAGCTCGGGTGTTAAACGTTGAACAACTGTGGTATTCATTATTGACTGCCTGACAAACTCACTTTGCGAAATCCCGGCCTCTTTCGATTTGCCAATTAAGGAGAAATATTCAACGGTCGACATTTTTACCGTTACCTTATATTTCATCTTCTCACCATCCAATTTTCGTGGACGTCCGCCTTTGTTAAATTGCACCATATTTTATTACCATTTTTTAGACCAACGGGATGCTAAACATGGGTTTTGGTCTGCCCAAAACATAAACTTGCTATCCTACCTCGAAAGGGTCTTTTTATGGAAATAAAGTTAGGTAACAGAACAGAGAAAAAAAACAGCAAACAGGCTCAATATCAACCAAATAAAATGAATCTTGCTATTTTTTTAAATAACAATAATAAATTCGATTTTGTGCAATAAAATATCATGAAGTCTTCTCAATTTTACGCAATTATTAACACGACAGAAGTGCTGAAAACAGAAGCCTTTTACTCTTTTTATCAATTAAATTGTTTAAAACTCCGAATTACATTGTATACATAAAAACATTAAACTTGTTTTCGATTATTGGTTTATCGTGTAGCAACACTATCCGGTATGAAAAGGGAATCCTGTTAAAATCAGGAGCTGTACCCGCAGCTGTAAGTCCATTAATGTCTGATATTCAATTGCCACTGTCCGTCGGTCAACGGATGGGAAGGCATTCAGCACAGGACAAGCCAGAAGACCTGCCAAAATCATTTTTAATAATTAGACTTTCGGGAGTTGAAGTCTGGTTCGCAAGTAAAATAATTTTCTTGTTTCATACGATCAGCAGATAATTGTTTTGAATGCGTACCTCTTGGCTTCCGGTTAGATTTTTCAATCATAAAACACGAGCAAAACAGCATATTAAAAACAAAAAACAATAGTATGAGTAGTACGCAAATCTCAATCGTAAAAAGAGACGGAAAGCGGGTTCCGTTTTCCATGAATAAAATAAAAAATGCAATCAGGAAAGCTTTTCTTTCTGTAGGAAGTTTTGCAAGCGACGATGACCTTACCAACATTCTGCACCGGGTAAATATTCAGGAAGATATGAATGTTGAAGAAGTTCAAAACCAGGTGGAGCGTTCGTTAATGGCCGAAAACTATTTTGCCGTGGCTAAATCGTATATGCTTTATCGCCAGAAACATTCAGAAGACAGGGAAACCCGTGATCGTATTAAATTTCTGATTGAATATTGTGCTGCCGGGAATGCTGCCAGTGGAAGTAAATTTGATGCCAATGCCAATGTCGATAAAAAAAACATTGCCACACTTATTGGCGAGCTTCCGAAAGGAAATTTTATCCGCTTAAACCGCCGCTTGCTCACCGACCGCCTTTCAGATATGTTTGGGAAAGAGTTATCGAATAAATACCTTAATTTTTTAAGTCAACATTACATCTATAAAAACGACGAAACCAGCCTGGCTCCCTATTGCGCCAGCATTACCATGTACCCCTGGTTGTTGGATGGCACCTCGAAAATTGGCGGAAATTCAACTGCACCAACCAACTTAAAATCGTTTTGTGGTGGTTTTATCAACATGGTATTTATCGTTTCAAGTATGTTGAGCGGTGCTTGTGCAACACCCGAGTTTTTAATGTATATGAACTATTTTGTGGCTAAAGAATATGGCAACGATTACTACAAACGCAGCCACGAAAACGCTGATTTATCGGCAAGAAAACGCTCGATTGATAAAGTGATTACTGATTGTTTCGAGCAAATTGTTTATTCGCTTAATCAACCAACCGGAGCACGAAATTTCCAGGCCGTATTCTGGAACATTGCCTATTACGATAAGTATTATTTTGAAAGCCTGTTTGGCGAATTTGTTTTCCCCGACGGAAGTAAACCCGAATGGGATTCGTTAAACTGGTTACAAAAACGTTTTATGCTTTGGTTTAACCAAGAGCGTACGAAAACCATGCTGACTTTCCCGGTAGAAACAATGGCAATGCTTACAGAAAACGGCGATACAAAAGATGAAGAATATGGCGAATTCACAGCAAAAATGTATGCCGATGGTCATTCGTTTTTCACCTATTTAAGCGATAATGCCGACAGTTTAAGTTCATGCTGCCGTTTACGTAACGAAATTCAGGACAATGGTTTTAGTTACACACTGGGAGCAGGTGGCGTTTCAACCGGCTCAAAAAGTGTATTAACAATTAACCTGAACCGTTGCGTACAACAAGCTAAAAAGGAACGAATTCCTTACATTAATTTCCTTGAAGAAGTGGTTGACCTGGTACACAAAGTACAATTGGGCTACAACGAAAATTTAAAAGAACTGCAGGAAAAAGGCATGCTTCCGCTGTTTGATGCCGGTTACATAAACATGGGTCGCCAGTACCTTACCATTGGTGTAAACGGCCTGGTTGAAGCCGCAGAATTCCTTGGAATTGAAATAAACGACAATCCTGATTACGCAGCATTTACCAGCGAAGTACTTGGTTTAATTGAAACATACAATAAAAAATACCGCACAAAAGACACCTTGTTCAATTGCGAAATGATTCCGGCCGAAAACGTGGGCGTAAAACATGCCAAGTGGGATCGTGAAGATGGTTATTTTGTTCCGCGAGATTGTTACAACAGCTATTTCTATGTTGTAGAAGACGAGTCATTGAATGTAATTGATAGATTCAAGGTTCACGGGAAAAAATACATCGAACACCTAACCGGGGGCTCTGCATTACATATGAATTTAGAGGAACATTTAAGTGCTGCTCAATATCGCCAGCTAATTCGGGTAGCTGCCAAAGAAGGTTGCAATTATTTCACCTTTAATATTCCGAATACCATTTGCAATGAATGTGGCCATATCGACAAGCGGTATCTAAAAGAATGCCCAAATTGTAAGACTGAAAATATCGACTATTTAACCCGTATTATTGGTTACATGAAAAGAGTGAGCAGCTTCTCTGATGCACGCCAGAAAGAAGCTGCAAAACGCTATTACGCTCAAAAAAATAAGGAAGAAAAAGTGGAAGAATATGCTTAAATATTACAACTACGATATCGTTTTTCAGGAAATTCCGAACGAAGTTACACTGGCAGTAAATATTACCAATTGCCCGAATCGGTGTAAAGGCTGCCACAGTCCGCATTTGCAGAAAGATATTGGCGAAGAACTGAACGAAGTGCAAATCGTTTCCTTGATGAAAAAATACGCCTCATCCATCACCTGTTTTTGTTTTATGGGCGGAGATGGCGATCCTCAAAGAGTAGCAGAATTGGCTAATTTTATACGCCTTCATTACCCGGAAACTAAAACTGCGTGGTACTCGGGTTGTGCCAGATTACCCGAAGCTTTTGACAGCACTAACTTTCAATACATAAAACTGGGCGGATACGTAGAAAATTTAGGTAACTTAAAAAGCGATACAACTAACCAGCATTTATTCGAAATTCAGCAAGATGGTTTTATGAAAGATGTGAGTTATTTATTTCATTAAAAAACAAACAAATGAAAGGCTATACACAAGTTTACACCGGCAACGGAAAAGGCAAAACAACGGGTGCTTTTGGCCTGGCATTAAGAGCAGTTGGTGCCGATAAAAAAGTATTCTTTGCCCAGTTTGTAAAAGGAAAAACCTATGCTGAAATTGAAGCTGTGAACAAGTTTCTGCCCGATATAACCATCAAACAATATGGCTTGGGGTGTTTTATCGTGAAAAATCCAACACAGAAAGATATTGACGCGGCACAAAAAGGATTGGCAGAGGTTACTAAAATAATTCAATCGGGGCAATACGATGTGGTAATTCTCGACGAAGCCAACATCGCTTTGTATTACAAGCTTTTTCCGGTGGAATCACTATTGGAAACCATCAGGAAAAAACCGGAAAATACCGAGCTGATTATTACCGGTAGATATGCCCCGCAGGAAATTATTGATATTGCCGACCTGGTAACCGAAATGAAGGAAATAAAACATTACTACCAAAACGGAGTTAATGCTCGAAAAGGAATTGAATTTTAACAACTAAGAAATGAAAAAGAACCTTGGAGACATGATGTGCCTCGATATCTACCTGTCGAGTCTTTCGAAGGCTGAGTTAGAAAAAGTAAAAAAAGATATAAAACCATCAAAAAGGCTTGTGCCTCCTCTTATGTGCTGGGAATTTTATTATCCCAAATACCAACAAAATTTAAAGGAAGCCGAAAGAGAAACAGAACTTAAAACACTTCATAAATATTCTGGTAAGTTTAACTGGAAAACAGATCTAAAAAAGGTATTAAAAACTTATCCATACAAAGCATTAATATTAACCAACGAAACCAAAAGAATTTTATGGGTTAACGATGGTTTTTCAGAGATGACGGGATATCCGAAATCATATGCCATAAACCGGAGTCCCGTATTTTTGCAAGGCGAAAATACTTCGGAAGCAGTAAAACTCAGAATAAGCGAAAAAATTGAACGAAACAAACCTTTCAAAGAAGTGGTAGTTAATTACCGAAAAAACGGTGAAATGTATAATTGCGAAATTCAAATCTTTCCGCTTACAGGCAGTAATAATTCAATACATTTTTTAGCATTGGAAAGAGAGGTTGCATAGTCCGAAATAAAAAATTAAGTAAACATTAAAAGCGAATGAATCACAAATTATTTTCAATTTGGAAGTACCATTTCTAACTTTTCACATTACATTTGTCCACACGTTCATCAATTATTATTGAAATAAGATACCCGGTAAAACGGGTTTAATAGGGAATCACGTGAAAATCGTGAGCTGTCGCGCAACTGTAAAGTCCATTTCAGTTTTTGCAACTTAATGCCACTGTGCCGAATCTTCGGAGCGGGAAGGCGTTGTAAAACGGACAAGCCAGGAGACCTGTCTTTTTTTATGAACGGCAATTGCTTTCGCGGTATAAGGCATAGTCGAGGAACGAATCGAAACCCCTTCATTTTCGTCCCCATACTATTTTACTAATCGCGTAAGTATTCAGGTTTAATTATAAATTTAAAAATGCTGTATGCTTACACAAAATTTAGGTTTTCCCCGTATAGGTGCACAACGCGAACTGAAACGGGCTTGCGAGAAATTCTGGAAAGGTATTTCAACACTGGAAGAATTACAGGAAACAGGGCGACAGGAACGCCTTAAAAACTGGAAATTTCAACAAGATTCAGGAATTGACATTATCCCATCAAACGACTTCTCGTTTTACGACCAGGTAGCCGACCATATTTTTATGTTTGGTGCAATTCCTTCACGTTTTAACAAACTGTCCTCAAAGCTAAAAAACATTGATCTGTACTTTGCTATGTGCCGTGGATACCAAAAAGATGGATTTGATGTTACTCCGCTTGAAATGACAAAGTGGTTCGACACCAATTACCACTACCTGGTGCCGGAGTTTGAAAAAAACCAACAATTTAAACTTAACAGCAACAAGGTAATTGATGAGTTTAATGAAGCTCTGAAAGCCGGAATTAAAACAAAGCCGGTTTTGCTTGGGCCATTTTCTTTTCTGAAACTTGGTAAAGAAAAATCGACCGACTTTAATCGTTTGGATTTGATACATGCCCTTTTACCGGTTTATATCGAACTTATCGGCCAAATGGAAAATACCGGTATCGATTGCATCCAAATTGATGAGCCTTGCCTGTCAGGAGATTTAAGCCACCCCGAACAACAACTCTTCCGTGCTGTATTAACCGAACTTTTTGGTTCTTTCCCTTCGATAAAATTTATACTTACCAGCTATTTTGATGGGATTGAAAAACAAATTGAATGGGTAAAATGTTTGCCACTTGAAGTTTTGCATCTTGATTTGGTACGTGCACCTAAACAGTTGGATTTGTTCCTCGAAAAAATACCAAAATTTTTAACCCTTTCGCTTGGATTGGTTGATGGCAGAAACATTTGGGCCAACAACCTGCAAGAGTCGCTGGAGATAATACAAAAAACTGCTGAAAAAATTGGCACCGACCGGATTATTCTGGCTCCTTCGTGTTCATTATTGCACGTTCCGTATAATCTTGAAAACGAAAACGACGAAACCAATCTCCCTCTTTTTGTCAAAAAGAAAATGGCTTTTGCTTTTCAGAAAATAAACGAGCTTGTATTACTGAAAGAACTGGCTTCAGACAAGCCTTCAGAACAAGTTCAAAAGAAGCTAAAAAACAACACCCTGGTGTTTAAAAACTGGTCTGAGAATCCGGCAATAAACAATTCTAAAGTGCGAGAGCAAGTTTCTGAAGTTCAGAATAAATGGAGTGAAATAGACCGAAAATCAGACTTTAATGAAAGAATTCGCAAACAACAGAAAAAACTAAATCTGCCTCCTTTTCCAACCACAATGATAGGCTCGTTGCCGCAAACTACCGAGGTTCGGAAAATGCGCCGCAATTTTATAAACGGAGACGTTTCGAAAAAGAAATACAATGAGTTTATCGAAGCAGCTATAAAAAATGCCGTTAATTGGCAGGAAGAAGTTGGGATTGATGTGCTTGTACATGGCGAATTTGAGCGAAACGACATGGTTGAATTTTTTGGTGAGCAACTGGAAGGTTTCGCCCGGACTCAAAACGGCTGGGTACAGAGTTACGGTTCGCGTGGAGTAAAACCACCCATCATTTTCGGCGATGTTTTTCGCAAAACACCAATGACCGTCGATATCTCGAAGTTGGCACAATCGTTTACCGCAAAACCGATGAAAGGAATGCTCACCGGTCCGGTTACTATTCTTCAGTGGTCGTTTGTGCGCAACGATCAATCACGAAAAAACACCACCATACAACTGGGGCTGGTCATTCGCGACGAAGTACTTAACCTCGAAAAAGCAGGATTGCCAATCATTCAAATTGATGAACCAGCTTTGCGCGAAGGCCTGCCAATAAAAAAAGAAAACCAAACCGACTATTTAAACTGGGCCGTAAAATGCTTTAAACTTTGTAGCTGGGGCGTAAAAGACGAAACACAAATTCACACCCACATGTGTTATGCCGAGTTTAACGATATCATTCAGTCCCTCGAAATATTTGCCGGCAAAAAACATTTGGGTAAATCCTGATTGCGGATTAAAGACCAGAGACTGGAAGGAAACAAAAAAAAACAATCAAAAATATGATTCATGCAGCAATTCGTATGAGGGAAGCGATTAGCCCTCAATAGAATTGCTGTCGGTTGCTCAGGAGGAAATCACAAGTGGTTTCCTCCTTTTTATGCAAACAAAAATCACTAACATATGGAATTATTAAAATTATTTTCCCCACACGGGAACTGCTTCAACACTAATTTTTTTTAACGCCTCACGGGCATTGCCGGGGTTTTTGCTGGGAAAGATCCGCTTTTTCAATATTAAACTAGGTATTGCCGGGGTACTTTTTGCCGGACTTTTGGTCGGGCACCTGGGTG
>NZ_OY775906.1:0-30000 GCF_963675065.1 uncultured Draconibacterium sp.
GGTAGCATGTACAACCAGCCGGTTGAAGTTCTGGATGTCTGGTCGGAAGAAAATCCCGATGGAAAGTACATGCCTTATTCCTCTGGAACCAACTCTCAAATCAATCGCCTCCATGGCTATTTAAGTAACAGTAATGCAGCAGTGAGTGACGCTTCATTTATCCGACTAAAAAACATTCAACTTGCCTATCAGCTGCAGATTAATAAGTATTTGCAGAGTGCCCGGTTTTATGTACAGGGGCAAAACCTGTTAACCATCAGCGACTATTTTGGTCTGGATCCGGAATTCTCTTTATCCGGCTATTTGCCTCCATTAAAAACATGGTCATTCGGAATTCAGCTTAACTTTTAAAAACGTATCCAATGAAAAAAATATCATTCCTTTTTTGTCTGGGAGTATTACTCCTCATTTCCTGCGAAGAACTGGTTGAAGTAGATAATCCTACCAATCAACTGGGAACTGAACAGGTATTTGAAACTATTCAGACTGCAAATGCAGCAATGGCAGGTCTCTATGCCGATTTGCGCGATCGGTCACTAATTTCCGGGGCCGGATATTATTCGGTCAGCACACTTACTGCATCATACGCCGATGACCTGGATTGCTACAACAATGACCAGAACGGTAATATGGATATCTACCACAACCAACAACAGGTAAGCAACAGGATTATTGCAAGCCTGTGGAATACAACTTATACGCAGGTTTATTATACTAATTCCATCATTCACGGAGCTGAACTTTCCACATCCCTTTCCACAGAAGATAAAAATCAACTAAAAGGAGAAGCTTTACTGATACGCTCCCTGCTTTATTTTTACCTGCACAGGCTATTTGGAGCTATTCCATATACAAGCAGTATTGATTATGAATATAACAGAAGTCTGACAAAAACTGAATCAGCCGTTCTGCTTGAACAACTGGAATCGGACCTGAACGAAGCCATTTCACTGTTGAATGACAATTACCGCAATACACAACGTATCTATCCCAATCGTAAAGTTGCGGAATTGGTATTGGCCAATGTATACCTAACGGAACAAAAGTATCAGCTGGCCGAGCAAATGGCCTCCGGAATATTGCAATCGTCCTTATACGCTTTCCAGCCAGACCTGAACGAAGTGTTTCATAACACAGGTAGCCATATTCTATGGCAACTCAGCCCGCAAAATAGTGGCGATGCCACAAAAGAAGCATCATTCTATTATTTCTCTGATGCAGCACCGCATGCTTATGCGTTATCCGATGACCTTGTCGGCAGTTTTGCAGAAAATGATTTGCGTAAACAGAGCTGGATGACACAGGTCAGTTTTAACGATGATTCCTGGTACAGACCTTACAAATACAAAAATTTATCCGGTACCAATAACAATGAATATTCCGTTGTTTTCCGGCTGGAAGAGGTTTATTTTATACTCGCAGAGGCACTGGCTAAACAAAACCGGCAGGATGAAGCCTTGCCCTACCTAAATGCCACGCGAGAACGAGCCGGACTGGACGCGCTTACCAATCTATCCCCAGAAGAATTTATAACAGAACTGCTGGCCGAAAAAAGACGAGAGTTCTTTACCGAATTCGGACACCGTTTCTTTGATCTGAAACGCCTGGAACGCCTGGATGAATTAAACAGTACAAAACCCAACTGGGAAGACTTTAAAGCCCGGTGGCCTTTGCCCCAGAGTGAGTTATTGCTCAACGCCAATTTATATCCACAAAATGAAGGTTATTAGTTATGAAGCGCCTATATCCTTTATTGTTACTATTCCTGTTCCTGCTGCTTGCGGCAGGGCAGGAATTAACAGCACAAGGTCATTCAGATCTAAAGAATGAACTTAGTAGCTATTTCCGATTGCTCTCCCTAAAAATGAGCGAAAATGGCAGATGGTTAACTGCGTGGAAAGCATACGACCAAAACAGAGATACGCTGCTAATATTTGACAGTACTGAGCCGGGAAAACCGGTGGAGCACCGGATAAAAGTTAAAAGTGCTGCCTTTGTGGGTACGAACCTTTTACTTACAACCAGGTTGGGCCAGGCAGAACTACTGGAGCTACCCGAATTTAAAAGCACCCACTATGCCGGCGTAAAGAATGCGCAAGTATTAGAAAACAAGAAACAGTTTTTGCTACACTATAATAAACAAGAACAGAACAAACTTGAACTGCGCCAAAGTGATGGCCACCTTTTGAATGTTGTTAACCGGGTGGTCCGGTTCTTTGTCACAAAAGAGAATCATATTTATGCCTTTGCTGAAAATCCGGATCAAGGTTACGATGTTTTTCGCATCATGGAAAATACCATCAAAAAGGTATATTATACAAGTAACAAGATTTCATATCTGGATGTTGCCAAAGACGGACAGGAGCTTATAATTCATGAACAAAACCAGCAAGATTCTGTGTCAAATCTCGTTTTTCTGGATGTCCAGGCTAAAAAAAGCTATCCTTTGAATGAAATTCTGCCAACAACTTTCCAACGGGCATTTACGGATGAAATCGGGGATGGTGTTCATTTTTTAAAACTGATAATACCCAAAAAACTACAGCAGAATGAAATGGTAGACATCTGGCGGGGTAATGATAAAAGATTGGTAGAAAAGTTTTATCCTCCAATTACAGTCATGACTTACATTTGGAAACCCCGTGAACATTTTATCCGAAGAGCAGGGACAGATAAGCAGCCAAAAGCGCTTAATATAAGGAACAAAAGATACTTTTTATGCATTGATCCATGGAAGCTACAGGACTACCTGTCGGATCAACCACCTATACAATTGTTTTTATATGATCTGAAAGATGACAATTATGAAGTGTTAGACACCATTGCTCCTGAATATTATCTCTCCGGAAATGGGAATTATGCCCTTTCTCCCGTTGAAAATGGATGGAAGCTCTATCATCTTCCTTCGAAAGGCACAAAGGTTATTGAAGGAAAACATTTAAGTATGCCATGGTTTTCAACCGATGGTAAGTTCATTATTTTTCAAGGAGAAGGCGCAATATGGCAATGGGACATAAAAACAGAAACTCTTACCTGTCTGGCAAAATTTGATGAATACATTACCAAAATTGCAAACTACGAGCGTGAGGACGTCTCTTCTACTTATGGTCAATTTTTCATACAACAGGTAAATCTGTCTAAACCCCTGTTAATTGAATTATACGATCCTGAAACCAACCAGACCGGGTACAGCATTTGGAATAAAGGGAAAACAGAAATTATTATCCCTCCAACATCCCATTACATCAGTTCTCTGACTTACAATCAATCACTAAACTGCTTCTCCTGGTTGGAAGAAAATTACAATCAACCTTCTCGGCTGGTTTGTAAAAAAACTGATAAAAATCCGGTTACTGTTTTTCAAAGCAACCAAAAGAATAAAACCATTTTTTCTCTTAAACAAGAAATAATCAGCTATACTAACAGTCAAGGAACTCCGCTAAAAGGAATTTTGTATTACCCATTCAAATACAAGTCGTCTCTGAAATATCCAATGGTCGTACATATTTATGAAAAGCAATACCGGCTTGCAAACCGATGTCCTTTCCCCTCTTTATACGAAGGTATAGGTTTTAATATCAGGTTGCTTCTCGAACAGGGATATTTTGTGTATTTACCCGACATTGAAATCTCCGGTAAAAATGGACCTGGTATAGATGCACTGGATTGTGTTAATCATGCACTCGATGCATTGGCATATAATCCAACGATTAACAAAGAAAAAACAGGACTGATTGGACACTCTTTTGGAGGATATGAAACCGATTATATTTCAACCCGATCAGATCGTTTTGCCACTTTTGTTTCCGGTTCCGGTCATAGCGACATCGTTTGGGATAGCCATTCTTTTAATTACGGTTTTCAGATACCTGATTATGTCAGGATTGAAGCTAATATGTATAAGTTGGGTGTACCTTTTTCTGCCGACAAAGGTCTCTACTTTAAAAACAACCCTGCCTATCACGCGGAAAAAGTGAATGCACCGGTATTACTTTGGACAGGCACAGAGGATAAAAATGTGACGCCGGATCACACCATGGCATTCTACAACGCCTTATGCAGAAATAAAAAAGATGTCATTGCTCTGTTTTATAAAAATGAAGGACATGTATTGTTTCAACAACAAACACAAAATGACCTGACAAGCCGAATTATGGATTGGTTTAATTACTTTTTACAGGACAGTGTTGAATGTGAATGGATAAGTGAGGGGATGAGCAAAAAGGATGCTCAGTAGAGCATCCTTTCTTTTTGCTACTGTTTGTACAATGGGACACCGCACATTGTTTCACCTTCACGGCTCAGGTTGTGCGTAATATTACTCTCATCCGTCCAGGTACAGGCCTGTCCAGGGATGGTACTACAATCGACACCTGCGGATACACACTGACTGGTTGAGCTATCAAAATAATAGCCGGGTTCTGATGAATCCAAACTTTTTGCCGCATGACTGGCAAGTGCTGCACCAACTGCAAAAAGTACAATCGCAACTGGCAGAAACATTCTTTTTAACTTTTTCATGTTTACAGAATTTAAATTTACTGCCTACTCTCTTCATGGTTTTCGGCTTCCCCCATTTGATAATTGAGTGTCACAGCCTGCGCAAAACTGTAACGCACTATTTCATTGCCGGACAAAATGAATAAGTATTTGTCCGTTGCAAATAGCCGGGACATTCTTTCTTCTCCCCTGTTATAGACATAAAAGCTGCCCAGGTATCCCTGAACACTTGTTTTGTACATATCGACAACCACTGCTTGTTTCCACTGCTCTCTGGATTCAAATTTTCCCCTGAGCATAGAAACATTAAACAGCAATTTCCCATGAACCACGGATCTCTTATTGACAAGCATTGGCACCGAATTCATTTTGTGTTGTCCGTTGGAAAGCAAACGCACCTGCACCTTTGCCCTAAATGTTGTATCAATCGTGTTTAACTCCCGCAGCAGATTTAATTTCTGGTCTATCACCAGGTACTGATTACGATAGGAATAAATATAGATGAGTTCCTTACCCGCATCATCCCAAAGCAATTGTCCGTCGGTGTCGAATATCCCGTCAACCTGCTTTTTGAGTAAGCTATGATTGAGTTGTATTCTGGGACTATCCTGGAGATTCAGCGTGCCAAGCACCCACGATTTTGTCTGGCTGCTTTGCGCCCGAAAGGCAAACCGAACAGAATCAATTACCTGTAGCTGTGAAAAATAACAATCATCAGCACTGATGGTATAAGCCAGCGAATCGCCCAGTTGTCCCCGATAGATTACCGGAACAGTACCATCAAAAAGATAGAAATGAGGAGGCTTAACCTCTACCTGAATGAAACGAAATGGGTGCTTATCATCATCCAGTTCTATTTTTAAGGTCTCCATTCTTGTAAGAGCAGTATCTATGGTGGTAAGCACTAAAGGTGCGGTTATATTTCCCAGGTAAATTTTCCCTTCGGCTATGCCGGCAAAATAGTAGGAGTTTACCCCCAGATCAAATGCCTTTTCATCACGGATCGGGTGCAGACCAAACCGGCGAATAAAATTGTTTTCCTTTTTTATGATATGCTCAGATGATAAAAAAAGCCCCACTACAACTCCAACCGCAAGCAATGACGGAAATAACAGTTTTAGAAGCACAATTCGTTTTTTAGTAAGCTTCTCTTTTTCTGAAAATACAATTGCAAGAAGTGCCAATAACGCAAAGGCTATATTAAAAATCAGATGTTGGGTCCAGTTCATTTTCTCAATGAATCCTCCACAGGAACAGGGAATAAAATCACTGTAATTCAGAATCAGGTAGATATAGACCGTGAAGGCAATCATTAGAAAAAAAGAGCCGTACAGGCCCATAAGTCGGGAGTTCTTTTGAACCAACAAGAGAGACAATACCAGTTCTATTACTATTACAGCAGGGCCAATTATACCGGCATAGGCACTGAGTAACGGAGACTGAGCAAGCTGCACAGTAAACGTCTCATAGTCCAGCAATTTACTGAATCCTGAATACACAAAGAGCAGGACGTACAGATACGAGCTTAAAGGAATAAGAACTGAGAAACGTACTGTCTGGAGCTTTTTCATAGCAGAAAATTTGTTTGTTTTAAAGGTCAGTCTGATGGAGAACATTATCCGCAAAGCAGTTGACTAATTTGTTGCGAATGCATTCTTGCTTTTACAGTAAATAGTAAGGGCCACTTTGGGCATGAACACATTTTCAAAGGTACGTGTGTGCCGGGTCAATCCTCTAAACCTAAATTAAGAATTGGAAGAATCCAGGTGAAGAAAATTCTTAAGGCTACGATAAGTAACCATTGTAAAAAACAGAGTATGAAAAGAGAATTATTGCAGTTGATGATCCTATTACATGAAATTAAAACTACCTAACAATCAAGGATGGCCTTTCTCCCGAAGCATTTTACTAAGCGTCTGAGGGGCTATGTTCAAATAAGAAGCTATGATTTCTTTTGACACTTTTAACTCGATACCCGGATGTGATGTCAATAAATGCAGGTATCTCTCCCAGGGCGAGTTCATGGCTAATTGCCGGGATCTCTGCGCAAAATAATACACATATTGCAACGAAACACAACGTTCAAAAACACTCGCTTCCGGGAAAGCCTTATAAATTTCCTGAAGTTGGCGGTAGGAAATGGAAAGTAACAAACTTCCTGACATCACTTCAATATTAACATCTGAAGTCTTGCGCTGGAAGAAACTCACAGGATCACACACTATACTATGCTCCTTCCAAAGTATCGAGGTCAGGTCTCTGCCGGAACGATCATCAAAATAGAAACAACGGGCAAGCCCTTTTTCCACAAAATACATATAATCTGATGGGTGCCCGACATTAAGCAACAATGATCGGTACCTGTGCTCGGTTATAGTCAGCTGCTCGTTAATTGCGGCAATAAGTGCATCCACATAAGACCGCTCTGTAAGCTTTTTAGGCAAGGGCCTCATTTTAAAAATAACGTCATATAAACTGTGTTTTTCCATAGTTAACGATTTAGGAGTTCGGTTAAAATAATAAGGTATAAGTGTCTCCTCTAAAAGGAGAAATTGCATTTTTTTTGAATATAACGAGATCGCTCGAGTAAGACTATTCAAATTTTTGATGTGACGCTTATCAAAGTTTTTCAAGATCTGACTGGCATATGTCGATAAATACGGAGTGACTGATCGCTTTCAGGTGAATACCAAACCGGCTTTTATTACGTCGTTTTACCAGAATTCCTTCATGTCCTTTTAACGGACCGGAAACAATACGTACATGTTCTCCACCGGAGAATTGATTTTCTACTGTAATCACATTCCCCATTTCCAGCATTTTCCGTATTCCATCTACCTCCTTTTCTGTTATTGTGGATGGTTTACCGGCAAAAGAAACGAAGTTTACCACCTGAGATATTCTTCGAATGGTATATATTTCATGGTGATAAGTAAATACAAATAAATAATTGGGGAATAGTGGGTCCCAGATCTTTTTTCGTTGTCTGTTTTTCCACAGTTTTGTTTTGGGAATTGAAGGACAGAAAACTTCATATCCATGACTAGCGAGTATCTGTGTCGCAATTCTTTCATTGCGTGAGCGAAGATAAAAAACATGCCAGGCTCTTTTCACAAAAGAACGATGTCCTTCCTTATTAATAATTTTGTTTGTCATTGCCAGGTGCTCTATGGTTAATATTACTACATCTCTCTCTGGTATAATCATTACAAGCAAGGAGAAAACGCCCTTTAATCTCGTCCTCTAATTGAAGTCCCTTTGTTATTATTTAAAAGGTATGCTACACTCAGGTTGACTATTTTTTACATTCTACAGGTCTTTCTTTACTAAATGATTGGTCTGCGAATGTCGGGAAACATCAAATTTATTATAAGGCTATCTATAGTTAAGGTGCATGCCAAAGGCAGGTCACTTAGCACGAATAAAACGGGCAAAACGTCCACTTTTATACCTACCATACGGTATGTAAATATATAGAAAAATTATACAAACAAAAAAATGAGTATCTCCAACGATGATAATTTATACCATAAAAGATGATTGTTTTGCTAGATTTATCAACCTTTTTAAGTAAGTTTGTTAGTAATAGATCATCAATATCATGACAACTAAAGAACGAATCACTGAAGAGGCTTTTAAATTATTTCTGAATAACAATTATGAAAAAGTAAGTATTTCCGACATAGAGGCAGCGGTTGGTAAAACAAGAGGGGCAATATTCTATTTTTTTAAGAATAAAGAAGAAATATTTAACGAGGTGATAGAGACCTACATGATCAAAACACAAGATCCTTCGGTGAAATTCGAATTCGACGACAACACCTCTCTTGAGCAGTTTATAAAGTTATATATCAGCGGAATAAACACTACCATGTCCAAAATGTTATCCATCTCTGTTGTCAATATTTACAAGCAGTATTTTTCCCTATACCTCCAGGCGTCTAAAATTTATCCCAACTTTTCCGAGATCATGACACGTAACTCAATTGAGGAGATAAACCTGTGGGAAAAAGTGATATCCGGGGCAATAAAGAATAAAGAAATAAAAGCTGTAGATACCAAGCATTATGCAACACTTTTTCGAAGTTGTTTTCTGGGGCTTGCATTCGACAGATGCCTTTTGTACGGGCTAAATACAGAGGAATTGTTCACACTTTATCAAACCATTTACCAGCAAATAAAATTAAAATCCTAAGTCATTCATAACAATTGTATGTAATTTTTTACTTACTTTTACATACCAACCATTATATTTTATTGTTATGAATAAAAATGTTTACATCTCATCCATCAGCAAATTTTTGCCCAATTCACCCGTCGAAAACGAAGATATGGAACAATATCTTGGTTTGATCAATTCAAAACCGTCAAGAGTAAGGCGTATAGTATTAAAACAAAACGGAATAAAATCCAGGTACTATGCTTTGGATAAAAAGCAAAAAATTACCCATACCAATGCAGAGCTGGCATTCCGTTCCATACAGAAATTATTCCCGGATGAAAAAATTCCGGAAGATATTGATGTATTGGCATGTGCCACAGGTAATCCTGATCAGTTATTGCCTTCCCATGCATCAATGGTTCACGGACTAATGAAAAACAAACCTATGGAACTGTATTCCGCTTCGGGAGTATGCCTTACCTGCTTGCAAGCTTTTAAGACGGCTTACCTATCTGTTTTGTCCGGTGTTTCATCAAAAGCAATTTGTTCTACTTCAGAACTCGCCTCTCCTACGCTTCTATCAAAAAACTACGAAGAAGAGTATGAGCATTGCTCGCAAGTGGGAAAAGATCCATATATGGCTTTTGAGAAGGATTTTCTGCGCTTTATGCTGAGTGATGGCGCCAGCTCGGTATTACTCTCTGATAAAAAGAGCGAGAATGGAATCTCATTTAAAGTTGAATGGGTGGAAATGACCTCATATGCCAATGAGCTGCCCACCTGCATGTTTATGGGAGCTGAACTTCGTGAAGATGGTGAACTCACCAGCTGGAAAGAATTTGAAAGCCGGGAGCTTATCAACCGTTCAGTACTAACCGTCAAGCAGGATATTCGTTTGCTAAAACCAAACATTATCCGTTATTGGGTTGACCACCTGGAATATTGTCTTGAAAAGTACGATCTAAATCCAGCAGATGTTGACTATGTGATCCCTCATGTCTCATCTATGTTCTTTTACGGAAAGCTTGCTGAGGGGATCGAAGCAAGAGGTTTAGACCTTGGGACGAACAAGTGGTTCACCAATCTTACTGAAATTGGAAATATAGCTTCTGCTTCAATTTTTGCTGCGCTGGATGATTTATGCAAAACAGAGATGTTAAAAGTAGATGATAAGGTTTTACTACTAGTACCTGAAAGTGGACGTTTTTCTTATGGAACGGTTTTATTGACCGTAAAATAATTGCGAAATATAAAAGACGAACATTATTTGTAATTAAAGTTAGAAACACAAAAACATTAATAGTTTTATTCAATAGTTGTTTTCCATAAGTTCCTGTAAAAAACATATTGAAGTAAAAGTGGCACAATTTAATTTTTAGAACAATTAAAGACACATAAGGCCTCAGACGGACATAAAAGCACAGCTCTTTTAAGACTTGTGCGAAATTATATACGTTTGATATGACTCGATAACCATGATGTTAAATGGTCATATTAAACTATGCAGGAAAACGAAAATAGAAGTATTGAAGAAGCCACAGAAAGAGTTAAAAAGAGACTCTCATTGGAGAAAATACGTTCTATTCCTAAATACAGAGATTTGACATTTTCCGATTATGAAAAGCTTATTAAAGATTCGGAAACGATGGCATTGCTAATACTGAAAGCCTTTATGTTGAAAAAATAACTGCATCAGTATTGGGTATTTTCGTAATTTCAAAGGATTATCATCCCGGTCCTATAAAATTCTTCAAGCCATGAATGATTTAAGCCTGTTCAAACAATTTGCTCCACAAATTCCTGAGAAATTTCAGGAGGGAAACAACGCCGTAATTTACACACGAGTTTCATCAGCTGACCAAGAGGATAATACCAGCCTTGCCTCACAAAAAAGATATTGCGAGATGTACGCGAGCAAACGAGGTTTAAATGTGGTTGGTTATTTTGGTGGTACGTACGAATCGGCAAAAACGGATGACAGGAAAGAATTTAATCGGATGCTAACTTTTGTAAAGAGGTCTAAGAATGTCAGTTATGTAATTGTTTATTCCTATGAAAGATTCTCTCGTTCAGGAATTAATGGGGCATCAATTGCTGATGAACTACTAAAAAAATACGGAGTAATAACTTTAGCTACAACTCAGGAGCTTGATCCAACAACACCATCTGGTTCTTTCCAGCAAAAAATACTTTTCCTTTTTGGGCAAATGGATAATGAGCTCAGGCGTGATAAAGTTGTAACAGGAATGAAGGAGTTATTGATGAAAGGCTACTGGTTATGGGCTGTGCCGCGTGGATATGAGGATTTGAACAAGGGGAGGGCGATCGAAAGAAAACTTGTTATAAGTGGAGAAGGAAAGATTCTTAAGAAAGCCTTCGAATGGAAAGCATATACGGAAATGACGAATGTCGAGATTACAAAACGTGTGAACCAGATGGGGGTTAGTATCTCAGAAAAACGTTTATGTAGCATGTTTTCGAATCCATTTTATTGTGGACTTATTGTTAGTAAAATGATTCCGGGGCAAGTTATAAAAGGACATCATCAGCCTTTAATCTCACAGGATTTATTTCTCGCAATTCATGATATTAGAGGTGAAAGTACGAGGTACGGTTTTGTACACGATAAAAACAATGAAAATCTTCCGTTGAAAGTGTTTACTAAATGTGAAAAATGTGGTTTGGCAATGACTGGATATTTGGTTCATAAAAAGGGTTTGTACTATTATAAGTGCCGAACAAAAGGATGTAAAGTTAACCGGAGTGCAAAGTCCATACATGAATTATTTAGGAACACTCTAGAAATCTTCCAAATTGGGAGAGAGGAGCTTGGGATAATTAAAGTTCAGTTGGAGGAACAGATGGCTGGTTTTTTTAAAACGGAGCTGCAGGATGCAAAAAACTTGAAAGTGAAGCTAAGTGAAACTAGAAATAAGCTTGAAACGATAGAGGAGCGTTTTGTTATTGGAGAAATTAATAGACAGTTATATGACAAATTTAGATCAAAATATGAAAAAGAATGTTTTGAAATTGAAATAGAATTGAGCAAAGTTGGTGGCTATAGTTCGAACCTCCAAAAAGTTATAAACTATGCTGTCGATTTATGTCAAAATCCCTTGAAAATATGGGATTCTAGTGATTTAACCGGGAAACGGGCCTTTCAGAAGTTGTTATTTCCCGAGGGGATTTATTATAACCGAGAATTGGACATAGTTCGAACCACAAGAATAAATTCGTTTTTTTCTCCAATCCCTGGAATGGCGCAGGTTTTAGGAGGGAATAAAAAAAGGGATTCCCTCAAAACTGAAGAAATCCCCGCTTTGGTGACCCTACCGGGATTCGAACCCAGATCATAAGAACCGGAATCTTACATTCTATCCATTGAACTATAGGGCCGGTATTGGCTGCAAAAGTAACAAAATTCCCGAATGTCAGTAAGCAAATTGCAAGTTAGCTTACCAATAAATGTTGATAAAATCGTCCTCTTCACTCATCACACATTTTTTTATATCGCTACATTTGTCGGCATAAAGCTATGACTATGGAGGAGAAAACAGGACTGGCCATAAAGAAGTTTAACGATTACGTTGACTCTTTTTCCGGACTCAGCGAAGATCAGCTTCTGAATTTCGAGATAAAGAAAAATCATTCAATACGTGTTGCCGATCTTGCTCTACTGTTGGCTAAAAATATGGAGCTCAACGAAACGGAAGCTCAGCTTGCCTATTTGATAGGATTGTTTCACGATATAGGAAGGTTTCGGCAGTTGAAAGAATACAACACTTTTAATGATGCCAAATCGGTTGATCATGCAGAGTTAGGAATTGACGTTTTGCGGCAAGGCGACTTTTTTAATGAGTTGGATGACGGTCAGGTAGAATTGATATTCCTGGCAATTCAACAGCACAATAAGCTGGGGCTTACAAAGAATATGACAGATAAAGAACGGCTTTTTGCCAAACTAATTCGCGATGCCGATAAGCTTGATATCCTGCGAGTAATAACCGATTATTATTCCAATCCGAAGGCAACGCCAAACCATACTTTAACCTGGGAGATGCCAAAAGGAGGAACGGTATCTAAAGATGTTTCGAAACAGATATTGAAAGGAGCCCCGGTGGCAAAAGAAAGCATTACAAACGAGCTTGATATAAAGGTTATGCAGCTTTCGTGGGTGTACGATTTAAACTACAGACCGTCGTTCGAGATAATGATGGAGAAGCGTTACCTGGAGAAAATCTATAACTCAATGCCCAAAAACGATACGGTAATTGAAATTTACCGAAAAGTAAAAGTATTTGTAGAAAACAAGTTGATTGCCTGATGCAGAAAATCATAACGGTATCGACACCGCAACATAACATACTGGTTGACATTACTTCTGAAGTAGAGGAAGTAGTGAAGATGACTGGTATTAAAAGTGGTTTGGTAAACGTTTATGTGCAGGGAGCAACAGCAGGAATTATGATTCAGGAAAACTGGGATGATTCGGTACAGAATGATGTGGTGAGCCTGTTGAAAAAACTAATACCCGCTGGTGTTTGGGAACACGATGCGCAAGATAATAATGGTGATTCGCATCTGAAAGCTGGAATGGTAGGTCCGAGTGAAACAATCCCAATCGTGAATGGCAAAATGGGCCTGTCTACCTGGCAAAATATATTTTTATGCGAATTCGATGGGCCAAGAAATTCCCGAAATATTGTTATAACCTTAATTGATTCTGAAAAATAATGGCGAACAGGCTGGTATGCATGTGTAATTTTGTTGATGAAGCAGAGATAAAAAAACTGTTGGAAAAAGGAGCCGATTCTACAGCTCAGATTCAATCGTTAACACGTGCCGGAACATCTTGTGGTCGTTGTTTGCCCGTTATTGATGGTTTGGTTGAAGAGCATTTAAAAACAAAACCCAAGCCACAACAAGGAAAGCTGCGACTCGGGTTTTAAACACAACATCAAAATATTTTCGTTAGAAGTATCTTGGCGATACCACTTCTTCTTTCTTAAATCTTAGTTCGTAAGAGATCATTACTTCGTGGGTTCCATTGCTGTAATGTTTCATGTTGTTCGTAGTAAAATCAATGGCGTAACCAACCCTTAATTTCTGGTCAAATATCCATTGAGCAATAAACCCGTAAGAAGAACCTGTACGATACATTGCTCCGAGCCATAGTTTCTCTTTTATCAGGAAGTTTCCTGTAAGGTCGAACTGAAGGGGAGTACCAGTTTCAGAAGTAAACGAAGCCTTGGTAAACATGGTAGGCTTGAATTTTACATTCTCACCCATATCAAAAACGGCACCGGCAATCAGGAAATAGTGACGTAGTTCTCCTTCGACAGAAAAGCTTTCCATATCGTTTTCAAAGGTGGTGCTTACCAGTTTCGGAACTGAAAGGCCTACATAGGCTCTTTTGCTGTATAAAAAGGCACCTACACCAAAGTTTGGTTTGAATGCATTTTTTATTTCACCTGAAAAATTCGGGTCGCCCGGGTCTAAAATGGTATATTGAGATAAGTTGTTGGAGTAATTGGTAAAACCACCTTTAAGTCCCAACCTCAAATTTGTTTTCTCGCTGACGGGAACCAGGTAAGAATAATCGGCAAAAACATAAAAACGTTTTTCCAATCCTGTTTTATCATTCATTACATTTAATCCCAATGCCACACGTTCATTTTTTAGTGGAGCCTGTACCGAGAAGGTATAAGTTGTAGGAGCTCCGTCCCAACCAGTCCACTGATGACGCCCAAGAGCCATAAATCCTACGGACTCCCATGTACCGGCATAAGCCGGGTTAATGGTTTGTGTATTGAACATGTATTGTGTAAACATCGGATCCTGTTGGGCATTTGAAGTGAATGCTGCTACTACTATTGCCAGAATCCCTAAACCTTTGATTATATTTAATTTTGCTTTCATCATTTTAAATTTTTTCAGATTGGACATTCATTAATTAATCAATTAATTATTTAGGAATATAAATCCGGTAATAGGTTCTTTACTTCCATCATTAAAGTATAAGATGTAGTAGTAGGTTGCTGTAGGTAGCTGGTCGTCACCTACCTGCATATCATGCATTGATCTGCCGTCCCACCATGCATCTACATCTCCCCAGTAGTCTTCATTTCCATAGCGTTCCTGCTCATAAACCAGGTTGCCCCATCTGTTAAATATTTCTATTCTGGCATCCGTGTAATCGTCTCCTAATACTCTTTCTTCACTGCCACCCTGGTCGCCTGTACAGTAAATCATCATTTTGAAATAATCGTTGTAACCATCCTGGTTTGGAGAGAAGGCGTTTGGAATAACCGGTTCTCCACATGCAAACCGTTCAGGTACTGGTCGGTCATCAACTGCATCTCTCCAGTCACGTACACCATCATCATCAGTATCCTGCAGGTAGGCATCAGATCCGATAGCATTTTGTCCGGGCCCCCATTCTTCGGTAGTGGTGTTGTAAGTATCGTAAGCGTCATCCAGACCATCACCGTCGGCATCGCTGCCAATGTAACTTACATCTGCTATTGAGTCATTAGGGAATTCATCCCAACCTTCAACGATATCGTCTTCTCCCTCGTTATCAGTATTGGTATCCAGGTAATCCGGAGTACCGTCTAAGTCCATATCCCATGGCTCGTAAGTAATACCATTGCTGGAAGGATCGTAGGCATCATCCCATCCATCGTTGTTTGAATCGGTACCCAGCGGGAAGATATAGTCGTATTCTCCATCTTCGGCAATTGTTGATTGCCACTCAATGTTGTCAACAATTCCGTCGTTATCAGAATCGATGTCTAAACGGTCAACAATACCATCACCATCTGAATCCAATGATGTTTGATCAAGAGCGTTTTCTTCCTCGATGATATCCAGAATACCGTCATCATCGTCATCAAGGTCATCAAGGTCAGGTACACCGTCGCAATCAGTATCAACAAGAACCTGTATAGTTACTTCTGCAGTGTCGCAGTTTTCAGTATTAACAGTATGGCATACTGAGTAAGTGAATGTAATAACAGCTTCAGTTGGATCTTCATTTGTATAAAGTAGATTACCATCAGTAACACTTACACCTTCCGGCAGATCGGTAAGAATAGTAAAGCTTACATTTTCGCGGGTAAATCCTTCGTCGTTGGCAAACAAATCAAGATCTCCTGAAACTGTTCCGTTCGGACAGTAAACTAAAGTAAGCATATCATCATTCGCTTTGAATGGATCGAAACCACAGTCAGCATCACCTTCTTCAACGGTTACAGTGGCTGTACATGTTGCTTCGTTTCCGCACTCATCAATTGCAGTTAAAGTAACCTGGTTTTCACCAACGTTGTCGCAGTTGAAAGTTTCCTGGCTGATAAACATTGTTGCGATACTACCGCAAGCATCAGTTGCACCACCGTTGATATCATCAACAGTTATAGTTGCAACACCGTTTGCATCCAGTTGAATAGTGATGTCGTTACAGGTAACTTCAGGAGCAGTGTTGTCCGAAACAACCACTGTCTGTGTAAATGAAGTTTCATTACCACAGTCGTCAGTAGCTGTCCATGTACGAGTTAATGTATAGCTGTTTGCACAGTCACCGTCAGTTCTAGTTTCAGTAAATACAACCTGAACATCCGAATCGCAATTATCAGTAGCAGTCAGCACAACAGCTTCCAGAGGTTGCATTTCCACAGTCGTCAGTAGCTGTCCATGTACGAGTTAATGTATAGCTGTTTGCACAGTCACCGTCAGTTTTTGTTTCAGTAAATACAACCGGAACATCCGAATCGCAATTATCGGCAGCAGTCAGCACAATAGCCTCAACAACGTTATCACACTCAGCAGTAATTTCTGCTGTTGGTAATGTTTCGTTGAAAGTTGGAGCAGTGTTGTCAGAAACAATCACTGTTTGTGTAAATGAAGATTCATTATCACAGTCGTCAGTAGCTGTCCATGTACGAGTTAAAGTATAGCTGTTTGCGCAGTCACCGTCAGTTCTTGTTTCAGTAAATACAACCTGAACATCTGTATCGCAATTATCAGCAGCAGTCAGCACAACAGCCTCAACAAAGTTATCACACTCAGCAGTTATTTCTGCTGTTGGTAATGTTTCGTTGAAAGTTGGAGCAGTGTTGTCAGATACAGTTACTGTTTGAGTATGAGAAGTTTCATTGCCACAGTCGTCAGTAGCTGTCCATGTACGGGTTAAAGTATAGCTGTTTGCGCAGTCGCCGTCAGTTCTTGTTTCAGTAAATACAACCGGAACATCTGTATCGCAATTATCAGCAGCAGTCAGTACAACAGCCTCCACAACGTTATCACACTCCGCAGTAATTTCTGCTGTTGGTAATGTTTCGTTGAAAGCAGGAGCTGTATTATCAGAAACAGTTACTGTTTGTGTAAATGAAGTTTCATTTCCACAGTCGTCAGTAGCTGTCCATGTACGTGTTAAAGTATAGCTGTTTGCGCAGTCACCGTCAGTTCTTGTTTCAGTAAATACAACAGGAACATCTGTATCGCAATTATCAGCAGCAGTCAACACGTCAGCCTCTACAACGTTATCACACTCCGTAGTAATTTCTGCTGTTGGTAATGTTTCGTTGAAAGTTGGAGCAGTGTTGTCAGATACAGTTACTGTTTGAGTATGAGAAGTTTCATTTCCACAGTCGTCAGTAGCTGTCCATGTACGAGTTAAAGTATAGCTGTTTGCACAGTCACCGTCAGTTCTTGTTTCAGTAAATACAACCGGAACATCTGTATCGCAATTATCAGCAGCGGTCAGCACAACAGCCTCCACAACGTTATCACACTCAGCAGTAATTTCTGCTGTTGGTAATGTTTCGTTGAAAGTTGGAGCAGTGTTGTCAGAAACAATCACTGTTTGTGTAAATGAAGTTTCATTTCCACAGTCGTCAGTAGCTGTCCATGTACGAGTTAAAGTATAGCTGTTTGCGCAGTCGCCGTCAGTTCTTGTTTCAGTAAATACAACCGGAACATCTGTATCGCAATTATCAGCAGCGGTCAGCACAACAGCCTCCACAACGTTATCACACTCAGCAGTAATTTCTGCTGTTGGTAATGTTTCGTTGAAAGTTGGAGCAGTGTTGTCAGAAACAATCACTGTTTGTGTAAATGAAGTTTCATTTCCACAGTCGTCAGTAGCTTTCCATGTACGAGTTAATGTATAGCTGTTTGCACAGTCACCGTCAGTTCTTGTTTCAGTAAATACAACAGGAACATCTGTATCGCAATTATCAGCAGCAGTCAGCACGTCAGGCTCTACAACGTTATCACACTCAGCAGTAATTTCTGCTGTTGGTAATGTTTCGTTGAAAGTTGGAGCTGTGTTGTCAGAAACAATCACTGTTTGAGTATGAGAAGTTTCATTTCCACAGTCGTCAGTAGCTTTCCATGTACGAGTTAATGTATAGCTGTTTGCGCAGTCACCGTCAGTTCTTATTTCAGTAAATACAACCGGAACATCTGTATCGCAATTATCAGCAGCAGTCAGCACAACAGCCTCCACAACGTTATCACACTCAGCAGTAATTTCTGCTGTTGGTAATGTTTCGTTGAAAGTTGGAGCAGTGTTGTCAGAAACAATCACTGTTTGTGTAAATGAAGTTTCATTATCACAGTCGTCAGTAGCTGTCCATGTACGGGTTAAAGTATAGCTGTTTGCGCAGTCGCCGTCAGTTCTTGTTTCAGTAAATACAACCGGAACATCTATATCGCAATTATCAGCAGCAGTCAGCACAACAGCCTCAGCAACGTCATCACACTCAGCAGTAGTTTCAGCTTGTGGTAATGTTTCGTTGAAAGCTGGAGCAGTGTTATCTTGGATAGAATAACTTGCTGAAGTAGTACTTTCATTTCCGCACGCATCTGTTGCTGTAAATATAACGGTTATTGCTCCACCATCACATTGTATATTTTCATCTTCGCCATAGTTATTACTCCATGTTACATCACCACAATTATCAGTTGCAGTTGCTCCCGCGTGGTTTGCTAACCAATCACTTAATTTGTTTGCAGGATCTATTCCACATTCAATGTTAATGTTAGTTAGGTTGGTGTTGTCGATAGTTGGATCAGTAGTATCTTCGATTTTAAATACTGCAGTAGTTGTGCTTGTATTGTCACATTCGTCAGTGGCAGTAAAAGTAACGGTCAGTTGTCCGGTAGCACCACATTCGTCTGTTAATGTTTGAGTATCGTAGTTGTTGCTCCAGGTCACTTCACCACATAAGTCAGAAGCGGTAGCCCCTGCATTGTTTTCTAACCATGCAGCTAACTCAGCACTCCAGTCATCGGCACATTCTACGGTCAGGTCTTCCATCGCTGTTTCAACGATAGCAGGAGGAGTAGTATCTTCGATTTTAAATACTGCAGTAGTTGTGCTTGTATTGTCACATTCGTCAGTGGCAGTAAAAGTAACGGTCAGTTGTCCGGTAGCACCACATTCGTCTGTTAATGTTTGAGTATCGTAGTTGTTGCTCCAGGTCACTTCACCACATAAGTCAGAAGCGGTAGCCCCTGCATTGTTTTCTAACCATGCAGCTAACTCAGCACTCCAGTCATCGGCACATTCTACGGTCAGGTCTTCCATCGCTGTTTCAACGATAGCAGGAGGAGTAGTATCTTCGATTTTAAATACTGCAGTAGTTGTGCTTGTATTGTCACATTCGTCAGTGGCAGTAAAAGTAACGGTCAGTTGTCCGGTAGCACCACATTCGTCTGTTAATGTTTGAGTATCGTAGTTGTTGCTCCAGGTCACTTCACCACATAAGTCAGAAGCGGTAGCCCCTGCATTGTTTTCTAACCATGCAGCTAACTCAGCACTCCAGTCATCGGCACATTCTACGGTCAGGTCTTCCATCGCTGTTTCAACGATAGCAGGAGGAGTAGTATCTTCGATTTTAAATACTGCAGTAGTTGTGCTTGTATTGTCACATTCGTCAGTGGCAGTAAAAGTAACGGTCAGTTGTCCGGTAGCACCACATTCGTCTGTTAATGTTTGAGTATCGTAGTTGTTGCTCCAGGTCACTTCACCACATAAGTCAGAAGCGGTAGCCCCTGCATTGTTTTCTAACCATGCAGCTAACTCAGCACTCCAGTCATCGGCACATTCTACGGTCAGGTCTTCCATCGCTGTTTCAACGATAGCAGGAGGAGTAGTATCTTCGATTTTAAATACTGCAGTAGTTGTGCTTGTATTGTCACATTCGTCAGTGGCAGTAAAAGTAACGGTCAGTTGTCCGGTAGCACCACATTCGTCTGTTAATGTTTGAGTATCGTAGTTGTTGCTCCAGGTCACTTCACCACATAAGTCAGAAGCGGTAGCCCCTGCATTGTTTTCTAACCATGCAGCTAACTCAGCACTCCAGTCATCGGCACATTCTACGGTCAGGTCTTCCATCGCTGTTTCAACGATAGCAGGAGGAGTAGTATCTTCGATTTTAAATACTGCAGTAGTTGTGCTTGTATTGTCACATTCGTCAGTGGCAGTAAAAGTAACGGTCAGTTGTCCGGTAGCACCACATTCGTCTGTTAATGTTTGAGTATCGTAGTTGTTGCTCCAGGTCACTTCACCACATAAGTCAGAAGCGGTAGCCCCTGCATTGTTTTCTAACCATGCAGCTAACTCAGCACTCCAGTCATCGGCACATTCTACGGTCAGGTCTTCCATCGCTGTTTCAACGATAGCAGGAGGAGTAGTATCTTCGATTTTAAATACTGCAGTAGTTGTGCTTGTATTGTCACATTCGTCAGTGGCAGTAAAAGTAACGGTCAGTTGTCCGGTAGCACCACATTCGTCTGTTAATGTTTGAGTATCGTAGTTGTTGCTCCAGGTCACTTCACCACATAAGTCAGAAGCGGTAGCCCCTGCATTGTTTTCTAACCATGCAGCTAACTCAGCACTCCAGTCATCGGCACATTCCACGGTCAGGTCTTCCATCGCTGTTTCAACGATAGCAGGAGGAGTAGTATCTTCGATTTTAAATACTGCAGTAGTTGTGCTTGTATTGTCACATTCGTCAGTGGCAGTAAAAGTAACGGTCAGTTGTCCGGTAGCACCACATTCGTCTGTTAATGTTTGAGTATCGTAGTTGTTGCTCCAGGTCACTTCACCACATAAGTCAGAAGCGGTAGCCCCTGCATTGTTTTCTAACCATGCAGCTAACTCAGCACTCCAGTCATCGGCACATTCTACGGTCAGGTCTTCCATCGCTGTTTCAACGATAGCAGGAGGAGTAGTATCTTCGATTTTAAATACTGCAGTAGTTGTGCTTGTATTGTCACATTCGTCAGTGGCAGTAAAAGTAACGGTCAGTTGTCCGGTAGCACCACATTCGTCTGTTAATGTTTGAGTATCGTAGTTGTTGCTCCAGGTCACTTCACCACATAAGTCAGAAGCGGTAGCCCCTGCATTGTTTTCTAACCATGCAGCTAACTCAGCACTCCAGTCATCGGCACATTCTACGGTCAGGTCTTCCATCGCTGTTTCAACGATAGCAGGAGGAGTAGTATCTTCGATTTTAAATACTGCAGTAGTTGTGCTTGTATTGTCACATTCGTCAGTGGCAGTAAAAGTAACGGTCAGTTGTCCGGTAGCACCACATTCGTCTGTTAATGTTTGAGTATCGTAGTTGTTGCTCCAGGTCACTTCACCACATAAGTCAGAAGCGGTAGCCCCTGCATTGTTTTCTAACCATGCAGCTAACTCAGCACTCCAGTCATCGGCACATTCCACGGTCAGGTCTTCCATCGCTGTTTCAACGATAGCAGGAGGAGTAGTATCTTGTACTACCACCTCAATACTACAAGTGCTACTACATCCATTCTTTGTAGTAGTTAATTCCAATATAAAACTACCTCCACAAATACCATTTGCATCAACAAGCACAGTCTGGCCTGTTGATGAACCATTAATTGTGGCACCGCCTGAGATACTCCAACTATATGTCATTCCATCTTCATCGGAGCCAGAATAAATATTTCCGGTGCTTGATGGACAAATTGATAAATCTCCTGTAATAGAACAAGAAGGTTTGGGATCAACTTGGAGAGTGAATGTTTCTGTCGTTACACATTCGTCATCAGATGTAACTGTAAAAGTGATAACTTCATTATCAGTTCCGGTATAGTTCTCTGGAGAGGTAATTGTTGTACCATTGCTGGAATAAGCAGGAGTACCAATATCCCATGTGACAGCACTAGTCAGGTCAAACTGAGCCTGGTTACCACCTACTGAATTCTCGCATTCAGTAAGGTCTTGTACTTCAATATTTGGTTGTGGTGCAACCGTTATGGTTGCAGAACTAGAGTATAAATAAGCAACTTCTCCTTCACACAATTCGGCACCAATTTGTATGACAGCTCTAAATTCGGTTGATTCAAAGAGAACTATTTGGTATGTGTGATCACCTTCGGTGTCAGGAATAACATTTTGAGTTAGAGGATTATAGTCTTCAAATTCTGGTCCATTCACTAATCTTTGTTGCCAGCCAACAATAGTTCCCTGCTCACCAGAAAGAACCATTTCTGGACTAGTAGTTCCAGGGCATATTGTTTCAAGTTCAGGAGAAATATTCCCACCTGCACCTATTTCAAAATCAAGAGGAACAGCATTGCAAAAATCAGCATTAATGTTACCTCCTTTTACAGCCGCGTAGCTGCCCACATTTATAAACTCACCTATATTATCGCAAGGTTGGTAGTCAAAGTCGCTAAAAGGAATTGCAAATTCCATGCTATTTCCAATTTGGTTACCGAACTCATCATAAATAAAACCACTTTTGCCTTCAATGCTATGTGGAATTTCCTCTCTTAACACTGATCCATCCGTTTGTGTCGTATAAGAGTAATAAGTAATCTGATTTGCTTTTCCTGAATTTACTTCAATAACGCGATCAGCACCATAGGCATTTACATATTCTCCGTTATTGTCAGTGATTTCTGTATCGACAATTAAACCTGTTGTGGAGTTGCCATCTATATCGAAGTACAATCGAAAAATAGCAGACCCCCCGTTCCCTACATTGAACAGCAAATAAATTGTTTCATCAGGAATATCAAACGAAGCCCATACTTGATCTACCGCGCAGGTAGATCCGATCGTTGGATCGTAAAGTTGAGTTGCACCACTGGCGTACTCATCATAAGGGTTCAGATTTCCATCAAGCGTTATTGTTTGTCCAAAACTCTCGCTAAGTCCTAAAAACAAAAACACCAGCCCTAGTAACAAGGTCCGTGTCAAAATTTGATTGGGTAAAAACTTCTTCATATCGGTAGATTTAATATTATTACATCATTTACCGCATAGGAAGATTCATCAAACAATAAAGCAGAGCTTTATCATATTGCGTGTTGTGTTTCTATAAAAAAAGTTTGATGTGAAATTTGTGGAAAGTGTCGATAACCCCTTATTTTCTACCTTCTTTAAATTTCAGTATCAATAAATTACTTATGCAAATTATGACATAATGTAATAAAAAGCAAATTTTAATTTGTGAATTGTGTTGTCCATATCTCTATTTAAATAATGTTTAGTACGTTTGACTTGTTATAATGCAAATGATATGCCTATGTTGTTAAGTTGTTTATATTCAGCGCTGTAAAGTATTTTTTGAATCGTGATAAATGTCTCGATATGGGACATGACTCCCATTTCGGGCAAAAAAGTATATGTAAGTATTTTTATTTTAAATTTCTCTTAGAGGTGTGATTATAACAACAGTTTTGAAGTAATGTCAGTTTTATAATGGAGATTTGATAGGTTGTTTAGGATAGAGCATTGTGAGTGATGCTGAAAAAAGAATATTATGTTGTATTTTATTGCAAAAACAATGTAATTCTAATTTTTCTGAATGGATGTTAATCTAGTTAAAATAATCATTATACATTTATAGAGTTCGTGAAAATATTAAAATCTAAATCGATGACCAGCAGACTATTTTGGCTATTTGTATTATTAATTACTGTTTCATGCAGTAATGTTACTACGCCGGAACCCGTATTGCCAGTACCTTCTGAAAGGCAATTGGCGTGGGATAGTATGGAGTATTACGCTTTTGTTCATTTTAATATGAATACCTTTTCGAATATGGAGTGGGGATTTGGTGATGAAGATCCCGAAATGTTTAACCCAACCGAATTGGATTGCCGCCAGTGGGCCCGGATTTGTAAAGAGGCCGGCATGAAAGGAATTATCCTTACAGCCAAACACCACGACGGATTTTGTTTGTGGCCGACAGCCACTACTGAACATTCGGTCAAAAATGCTATCTGGAAGAATGGGGAAGGAGATGTGGTACGTGAACTGGCCGATGCATGCAAAGAGTATGGTTTAAAACTTGGGCTTTATCTTTCGCCATGGGATCGCAATAATCCGGAATACGGAAACGACAAATACATTGAAATATTCAGAGCTCAGTTGCGAGAATTGATGACTGATTATGGTGATGTTTTCGAAGTTTGGTTTGATGGTGCCAACGGAGGAACCGGTTATTACGGAGGTGCAAACGAAGAGCGCCGTATTGACAGGAAAACATATTATGATTGGGAAAATACCAGAAAGATAGTACGCGAACTTCAACCGATGGCATGTATGTTCAGCGATGCTGGCCCTGATGTACGTTGGGTAGGGACTGAGGAAGGTTGGGCTCCGGAGACCAACTGGTCGCCGCTACGCAGAGATGAATTTTACCCCGGTTCGCCAAATTACCTGGAATTACGTTCGGGGCACGAAGATGGGACACATTGGCTTCCTGCAGAGGTAGATGTTTCCATTCGTCCGGGATGGTATTATCATCCATACGAAGATCATAAGGTGAAAACTTTGCCGCAGCTACTCGATATATATTATAATAGTATTGGTAGAAATGCGTCGTTACTGATTAATTTTCCGGTCGACAAACGCGGATTGATTCATGAAAAAGATGAAGAGCAAATTCTAAAACTGGCGGAAGCAGTTAAAGCTGATTTTGAGAATGATCTTGCTGCCGGCAAAAATGCAGAAGCCACAAATGTGCGTGGTAACTCAAAAAAGTATAAAGCTGCCAATGTAACCGATGAAAATCCGGATACCTACTGGGCAAGCGATGATGGAGTTGTACAAGCGTCGGTAACTATTGATTTGGGAGAAGAAACTACTTTTAACCGATTCCTGGTTCAGGAGGATATTCGATTGGGACAGCGTGTTAAGGAATTTTCAGTGGAGGCCTATATTAATAATAAGTGGGAGGAAATCGATTCGCAAACAACAATTGGCCGTAAACGTATTTTGCGATTGCCGGAAACTACCGCTTCGAAAGTGAGATTTACAGTAAAAGATTCAAAAGCATGTCCGGTGATCACCAAAATCGGAATCTATCATGCGCCAAAAGTTATTGTTGAGCCAAGAATATCAAGAACAAAAGATGGTATTATTAATATAGAAGCTTTCGATAGTGGCCTTGATATATATTATACTGTAGACGGAACCGAGCCTGATGAAAATTCAATTAAATATGACAAGCCTTTCGAATTGGCTCAGAAAGCAATTGTAAAAGCCATTGTTGTTGATCCGAATGAAAACAAAACGAGCACAGTTTATGTAGCTGAGTTTGATGTTCCAAAAACAAAATGGAAAGTGGTTGGGAAATATAAAGACGCTGAAAAGGTGAACCTCATTTTCGATGGAAATGAAAATACGGCATTTACGGTTGGAGAATCAGCGCCTGTTGATTTCGTTTTCGACCTGGGAGAAAGTCTGACCATTACCGGGTTTAAATACCTGCCCGATCAACAGCGTTTTGATCCCGGTGTTATATTTAATTACAGGTTGTATTTAAGTGCCGATGGTAAAAACTGGAAACAACCAGTTGTCAAAGGTGAGTTTTCCAATATTCGAAACAGTCCGGTATGGCAAACTGAAAGTTTTGCTCCGGTTCATGCCCGCTACATAAAATTTACTGCTTTATCACCGGCCGAAGAAAATGGCAAAGTGGGAATTGCCGAATTCGATATCATTACTCAATAACAGCTAATAAACTAAACCAAGGAATATGAAAAGAGCATTTTTAGTGGTAATGCTGATTCTGTTTGTAAATCAGTTGGCATTCTCGCAAAAGAAAATTTGGGATGAAACCCCGGAGCAAAAAGTCGAGCGAATGAAGTGGTGGACCGATGCACGTTTCGGAATGTTTATTCATTGGGGATTGTATGCACAGGCAGCGCGACATGAATGGGTGAAGAAAAACGAGCGAATTTCAGATGAAGATTACCAGAAATACTTCGATATTTTTAATCCCGATCTTTTTGATCCGGTAGAATGGGCAAAAAAGGCCAAAGCAGCGGGAATGAAATATGCAGTTATTACTACCAAACATCACGAAGGCTTTAACATGTTCGCATCAGGTTACACCGATTATAATGTAATGAATACACCGTATGGAAAAGACATTATAAAACAGTGGGTGGATGCTTTTCGTGCCGAAGGCCTCGGAGTCGGATTTTATTATTCCTTAATCGACTGGCATCATCCGGAATATACAATCGATCGGGTGCATCCGCAAAGCGTATCTTCACAAGAAGAATACGATGACCTGAATAAAAATCGTGATATGAGTATTTATCGTGAATATCTGAAAAATCAGGTTCGCGAAATACTAACCAATTATGGCAAGATCGATATTCTTTGGTTGGATTATTCTTTTCCGGGAGAGTTTGGAAAAGGACGAGACGATTGGGGATCAGTAGATCTGATGAAAATGGTTCGTGAGTTGCAGCCCGGTATTATTGTAAACGATCGTGCCGACCTGAAAGATTACTGGGGCGGTTGGGATTTTACAACACCCGAACAGTTTAAAGTACATAAATGGCCCGAAGAGAATGGTGTACGCATTCCGTGGGAAACCTGCCAGACTTTTTCCGGCTCGTGGGGCTATTATCGCGACGAGCATACATGGAAAGACAATAAACAGTTGCTGGTATTATTAATAGAGTCGGTAAGTAAGGGAGGTAACCTATTATTAAATGTTGGGCCAACGGCAAGGGGTACTTTTGATGAGCGTGCGGATAAAGCGCTGGCCGAAATGGGAGAGTGGATGAAGTATAACAGCAGATCGATATATAATTGCACCCAGGCACCCGACGAATTTGAAGCGCCGGATAACACATTGTTAACATACAATCCGGAAACAAACCGATTGTACGTACACCTGTTGGATTACCCGTTGCAGAATTTTCTGATGCGCGGATATGGAGACAAAGTCAAATATGCCCAGTTTTTGCACGATGCATCCGAGATTAAAATTGGAAAACCATATGGTCATTGGATAGAGCAAAAACATGCGGATAATGATATTAATTTGTTGCTACCCGTGAATAAACCAAATATTGAAATCCCCGTAATTGAACTTTTCTTGAAATAGTAGTGGTACTATTAAAGAATATGCAAGCCCTGAAAGTTATTTTTCAGGGCTTTTGTTTTGTTTAAAACGAGAATTTCATCTCAATTATTTAATGCAAGAAGTGTAACCATGTTTGGCTCTTCTCGTATCAATCAATCCGTCTGCTTTTTTTTTGAAAATAGATGGCATCTGAAATTCAAGTGCTTAGGAAAAACAACGAAAAAAAGATGTCTAAAAAAGGCGTAAAAGTTTGGAAGAATAAAAACCTTGATTACTTTTGCAGCCGCTTTGAGAGAAAAAGTAATTACCTTTGTCGCCCCGTTAAAAGGGAAACGAGTTCTGGCAATTGAGAGGAGATTTAAGGAGAAGAGATTGTCAGAGAAAAATACAAGAAAGTAGATGACCGGCATTAAGAGGTAAGATTGAGGTGCTGGTTTTTTTACGCGAGTTCTTTAAAATTTTGAAGCACAAAAAAGCAAGGTTATTTTAAAACAACTTTGTTGATTTCTGAGAGACAAGTAAACCTGGAGCGAAAGATATTAAACTTTTTATATTTACAACGGAGAGTTTGATCCTGGCTCAGGATGAACGCTAGCGGGAGGCCTAACACATGCAAGTCGAGGGGCAGCATTACTTTCGGGTAGATGGCGACCGGCGCACGGGTGCGTAACGCGTATGCAACCTTCCTTGTACAGAGGGATAGCCCATGGAAACGTGGATTAATATCTCATAGTATCACAATTTCGCATGTTATTGTGATTAAAGTTTCGGCGGTACAAGATGGGCATGCGTAAGATTAGGTAGTTGGTGAGGTAACAGCTCACCAAGCCGACGATCTTTAGGGGTTCTGAGAGGATTATCCCCCACACTGGTACTGAGACACGGACCAGACTCCTACGGGAGGCAGCAGTGAGGAATATTGGTCAATGGGCGCAAGCCTGAACCAGCCATCCCGCGTGCAGGATGACGGCCCTATGGGTTGTAAACTGCTTTTGTTTGCCAAGAATGTTACCTACGTGTAGGTATTTGACGGTAGCAAATGAATAAGGACCGGCTAACTCCGTGCCAGCAGCCGCGGTAATACGGAGGGTCCAAGCGTTATCCGGATTTATTGGGTTTAAAGGGTGCGCAGGCGGAACTTTAAGTCAGTGGTGAAATCTTGCCGCTTAACGGTAAAATTGCCATTGATACTGAAGTTCTTGAATGTAGTTGAGGTAGGCGGAATGTGTTGTGTAGCGGTGAAATGCATAGATATGACACAGAACGCCAATTGCGAAGGCAGCTTACTAAGCTACGATTGACGCTGAGGCACGAAAGCGTGGGGAGCGAACAGGATTAGATACCCTGGTAGTCCACGCCGTAAACGATGATCACTCGCTGTTTGCGATACACAGTAAGCGGCTGAGCGAAAGCATTAAGTGATCCACCTGGGGAGTACGATCGCAAGGTTGAAACTCAAAGGAATTGACGGGGGCCCGCACAAGCGGAGGAACATGTGGTTTAATTCGATGATACGCGAGGAACCTTACCTGGGCTTAAATGTATACTGCATAAAGTGGAAACACTTTTTCTCTTCGGAGCTGTTTACAAGGTGCTGCATGGTTGTCGTCAGCTCGTGCCGTGAGGTGTCGGGTTAAGTCCCATAACGAGCGCAACCCCTATCGTTAGTTGCTAGCAGGTAATGCTGAGGACTCTAGCGAGACTGCCACCGTAAGGTGAGAGGAAGGTGGGGATGACGTCAAATCAGCACGGCCCTTATGTCCAGGGCTACACACGTGTTACAATGGTCGGTACAAAGGGCAGCTACCAGGCAACTGGATGCCAATCCCTAAAGCCGATCCCAGTTCGGATTGGAGTCTGCAACCCGACTCCATGAAGTTGGATTCGCTAGTAATCGCGCATCAGCCATGGCGCGGTGAATACGTTCCCGGGCCTTGTACACACCGCCCGTCAAACCATGGAAGCTGGGGGTACCTGAAGTATGTGACCGCAAGGAGCGTCCTAGGGTAAAACTGGTAACTGGGGTTAAGTCGTAACAAGGTAGCCGTACCGGAAGGTGTGGCTGGAACACCTCCTTTCTGGAGCACAGGTTTAAGGAGTTTCTGTGACGAGATTGACAAAAGTTGTCCTTGCTTTTTTTATAATATTACACAATGAGTTGCAAAGCGGGAGCTGCGCTAAAAGCCAAAGCTCAGAAGCTTGGCGCTTAAAAAAACAGTCCCGTAGCTCAGCTGGTTAGAGTACTACACTGATAATGTAGGGGTCCCCAGTTCAAGTCTGGGCGGGACTACTGTTTCGGGGGATTAGCTCAGTTGGCTAGAGCGCTAGATTTGCATTCTAGAGGTCAAGGGTTCGACTCCCTTATTCTCCACGAGAGGCTGAAAAGTCGGAAAAAGACCACAAAACAGTGGCGCGTTCATCGTAATAGTGAACAAGAGATAATGCTGGTGCACGATTTAAGGTTCGATTCCTTAATTATCTACACAAGTTGAAACAGGCAACTGTTTCTGTGCTTTAAAGTTCTTTGGCATGTTGGGAAAAATTTTGATAATTACGAAAGTAATTATCGAGAGTCAAATCACAAGATAGAGACGACAATTTTACAAGAGATACAAAAGAATCAATACGAGGATTCTCTAAAAAGAAAGTTACTAAGGGCGTACGGAGGATGCCTAGGCTCTCAGAGGCGAAGAAGGACGTGACAAGCTGCGATAAGCTTCGGGGATTAGCAAATATGAATCGATCCGAAGATTTCCGAATGGGGCAACCCACCCGCAAGGGTATCCGCAAGGAGGCTAACCCGGGGAACTGAAACATCTAAGTACCCGGAGGAAAAGAAAATAATAATGATTCCCATAGTAGTGGCGAGCGAACTGGGAACAGCCTAAACTGGTATTGTTTCGGCAATGCCAGGGTTGTAGGGCTGCGACATGGAGACATATTTAAAACTGGAAAGGTTTT